>CAZYGV010000121.1:0-4270 GCA_964647155.1 uncultured Thermoproteales archaeon
ACCCTACCAGTAAGTCAAATCGAGAAGTACTCAGGAATAACGACATCCTCACTAAGAATGCGCCACTCCTCGGAGCTATGATATTGGTACCAGTAATTCTCTCAACAATACTTGGGTGTAGAGCCATACTTGACTTCACAGTACTTATGACAGTTACTGTACTGTTACCTAGCTACGTTATCTCATACAACATAGCATCATCCATAACATCTCTCTACTACGTTACCAGGCTAAGGTTATTACAGTTAAGAAGCCTAATTCAGATAGTTGTGAGTACTACCATAGCTACGCTAGTCATTGGTAGTATGTACGTCGTAGAACCATACGTGGAGGTACCGTATCTGAGGAACTACGTTATCTTCTTCTCACTCTACTTCACGATAACAGGTATTGTCTCATGGAGAAGTAGAGTACCATTCTAAATCACTTCCTCAGCACGGTTTCAAGAATGTAGTGAATATCACCTACACCACACCGATACCTTTCAACCCATTTACTGAGGTAATCTACTACCGAAGGATCCTTAAGTGCATGCCCTGTGAGAACACATACATATGTTGCATCAGGTTCAAGTACTCCCTCATGAACTAGTTTCCTCAATACAGCAACTGAGGTAGCACTAGCAGGCTCAACACCAATACCCTCATACCTAGCGATAGCTACCTGCGCTTCCAGTATCTCGTAATCGCTAACAGCTTCAGCAAGTCCTCTAGACTCGTAAAGCGCTTTAAGTGCTTTAGGTGCATTGACAGGATTTCCAATCCTAATGGCTGTAGCTATAGTCTCAGGCTCATTAACAGGATCTACCGTTACCTTACCAGCCCTAAATGCCTTAACGATAGGTGCAGCGCCCGTAGCTTGAGCAGCAATCATCCTAGGTAATTCACCTACTAGACCGAGGTCATGTAGTTCACGAAAGCCCTTCCATATAGCTGATATGTTTCCACCATTACCCACAGGGACAACGACATAATCTGGAACACCAATGACATCAGCTATCTCATACGCAATAGACTTCTGACCCTCCAACCTCCATGGATTAACCGAGTTCAGTAAGTACATGTACCCCTGCCTACATAGCTCAAGCACTAACCTCAGTGCTTCATCGAAGTTACAACTCAGCTCAATTACTGTAGCTCCATGGAGAAGTGCTTGAAATAACTTACCAGGAGCAACCTTACCTTCAGGTAAGAAGAGAACACACTTCAACCCAGCTCTTGCTGAATACGCAGCAACAGAAGCAGCAGTATTACCTGTTGAAGCACAAGCAACAACCCTAGCACCACACTCCAGAGCTTTCGCAATACCAACACAAACACCTCTATCCTTAAATGAACCTGTTGGATTAGCACCCTCAAACTTCAGGTAGAGACACTTAACACCAACCCATTTAGCTAACTTCTCAGCTCTATACAGTGGTGTACCACCTTCACCAAGAGAAACCACGTACCTTGTGTCAACGGGAATTAACTCACGATATCTCCACATAGTGAAAGGTCTTGACCTAAAGATAGACCATGAAATACCTACTCTCAACTCATACCTTACCTCAAGAAGAGAACCACAACGAGGACAAGTATACACAACAGCATTTGGAGGAAACACTTCACCACAATTAATACACATTAAGTGGATACTATGGTAGATGTCAATACAGACCACCCAGGAATGAAGACAGGAACAAGGCTATTTAACAATTAACGCTTAACATATCTAAGCAGTACACTCCGTAGATTACCATACACTTCACAACCATGTACAAGAGCATCAATCACAAACTCATTACCTCTCTCAATACACTCAATAACCTCCTCAAGACTAAACACTGTAATCTCAACATCAACCTCATCAACAGCTCTCAACAGAAACCTACTAAACTTATCAACAGAGTACCCAACAATAACCAGAACATCAATATCACTCAACCCCCTAATGAAGCTCCCCCTCGCAAGAGAACCAGCAACAATAATAGAGAGAGGCCTATAGCTCCTCACTAAGTCCTCTAGAACACTAACCAAGTCATCAAGAAGATCGAGAGAATTTACTCTAGCTAGAATCTCCTTCAATTTCTCTCTTAACAAACTCAAGCACCTCTCTCGCATATCTGAGAGCTAACTCAGCATCCTCCTTAGTATAGTGCTTGTAAGGTGCACCCGAAGGCCATGCATTAGGATACCTAGTAGGTATGTAGAATCGATCTAAGACATCACCCTTTCTAACTAACTCACTAGGTACATTAGTGATCGAAGCAGCAATCCTAAGTAACTCAGCAACACTATGTATCGGTACATAACGACCAGCTCTCTTAATTAACAAAGCCTTGAGAGCTTTCTCACATGCTTGATGACAGAAGAAACAGGTCTTACTATACCTACCTAGTCGAAAGAGATCCTCAGCAGCACCATAATCATCGAGAGCTTCATCTAGCCAATCAATATACCGTTCACGAGACATATACTACTCTCCACCATGAATAATTAACTTAGTTACAAGACCTAGAAACTCCACATTAAACCTACAAGCACTAGACTTAAGGGCAGACTTCACATAACCCTTAGTAAACTCCCTCCTTGGAATACCGTGCATAGCAGCAATGAACTTAAGAAATTGCCTCAATAAACCATTTAATTCTCTACTCGGTATGTACACATCTTCTACATCATGAGAAAGCTCGTAGAGAAGAGCATAACCACTCCTGGATAGAACCCTCTTACACTCATGAAAGAAACTAGCTAAATCCCTCAAATGGTGTAGAGTACCTGTACTGAGAACAAGACCCATGCACTCTGATCTAAATGGCAAGCTGTGAGCATCACCAATTACAAGATCGGTAAGTCCTTGAAAACCAGCTCTAGTGATGTTTCTCCTAGCAAGCTCAATCATGGCACGTGAAATATCTAAACCAATACTAAGCTTCAGCTGTAGACTTTTAGATAACGTAATTAGTAGCTTCCCTGTACCACATCCAACATCGAGAACACACTTAGGTCCTAATCTACTAACATCTTGGAGAACTAGCTCGTACATTGAGGTCATGAGCTTAGCAGCAACCCTATCGTAGATGCACGATGCACCACAGGGAATACCCCTATCATGTTGCTGAAGTCTGCAGAAGATGGTATTCAAGAGGTCAAGGAACATGGTTAACACCAAGGAGGTGAGTGATTAGTGAAGGTGGCGCCGGGGCCGGGATTTGAACCCGGGCGGGGCCACCGCCCCAGCGGCTTAGCAGGCCGCCGCCATGGACCAGGCTAGGCCACCCCGGCTCTCTACCGCCTATAATGGTTTCTTTGGGGTTTATAGGTTTACCTCATTCCTGAACTCTATGAGGTTAGCGTTATCAGACTACGTGTTCTTTCTCACTACATGTGGTTGCTGAGGTATCTACTGATTTGATTGAGAGGTTATGTGAATTAATTAGGAGGGCAATACCTTGGTCCCTGAAATTAGGTAGAGATCGTGAGCTTCCTTGGAGGCGCGAGAGAGATCCCTACAAAGTGCTGATTGCTGAGATACTTCTCAGGAGGACTCAGGGTAGGAAGGTTGTAGCTACATATCTCGAACTTGTGAAGAAATACCCGACACCACGTGAGTTAGCTGATGCTGATGTTGAGGAGCTTAGGAGAATTCTTCAACCACTTGGTCTACATAACATTAGGTCTAGAGAGCTTAAGGCATTGGGTAGAGAGCTCGTTGAGAGATTTGGTGGTGAGGTTCCTAGAGAGCTCAATGAGTTACTTAGTCTTCCAGGTGTTGGTGAGTACGTAGCTAGAGCTGTGAGGGTTCTAGCATTTAACCTTAAGGATCCACTAGTTGACACTAATGTAATTAGAGTTGTTTCACGAATTAGCGGTATCGAGTTAAAGCAACAAAATTCAAAACACGTCAAATTTGTTCGCGATGTGCTGAGTAGAGTTATTGAGGTGTTTCCTGATGCGAAGAGAGCAAACTTAGCACTGCTAGATTTCGCAGCAGTTATCTGTAGGGCTAGAAATCCACGATGTAGTGAATGCTTTGCAAGAGATCTATGTACAACATATGCTAAGTGCGTGAAGTCTACAAAGTGAGTAGCTTTAAAAGCAGTACAGTACCAGTAGTGCTGGGGAAGATGAATGAATACCATGTCGAGAATTGGTCACATTAGAGAGATCTTTAGACCAAGAATTGGGAGAATATACCCCATCGAGCTGAGGAGTAGAGCACATGGCTATAAGAGTGAAGTTAAGGGTAAGGAGTAGGAGTACAGGTAAGGTACTTGAAGTAAATGCTC
>CAZYGV010000122.1:0-4258 GCA_964647155.1 uncultured Thermoproteales archaeon
CAATAATAGTGATGGCACTTCTAACCCTCTACCCAATAATATATGTTTTTTACTTATCTCTACACAAGGTATCATTCTACCCCAAGCTCACCTTTGAGTTCGTTAATATAGCTAACTACCTATCGGCTCTCGGCAATAGGCTCTTCAGGATAGCCTTCCTGAACACCCTACTCTTCGTTTTTGGAGCAACAGTAAGTGAAGTAGCTCTAGGTCTTGTGTTTGCACTTATATTTGCTTGGGAGTTCTACGGTAGGAAGTACATAGCTCCACTCGTTATACTACCAATGATGTTGCCTACGATAGTTGTGTGTAGCTTTTGGAGAATCATGCTGCATACAGAATTCGGTGTACTGAATGCAGTCTTAACAGCATGTAATCTACCTAAGATTAATTGGTTAGGTGATCCAAGAGTAGCTATGTGGTCTATAGTGCTGGTGGATGTATGGCAGTACACACCATTTGTCTTCCTTATCCTCTACACAAGCATCCTCTCAATACCACGTGAGATATATGAAGCAGCTATGATAGATGGAGCAAATAGACTTCAATTAACTAGATACCACATACTACCACTACTCAAACCTCAGATAATTGTTGTAGCGCTCTTGAGGATAATCGATACCTTTAGGATCTTCGATAAGGTCTATGCGCTTACAGCTGGTGGACCAGGTAATGCTACTGAGGTACTTACCTTTGTCATTTACAAGACTGCATTTAGGTACTATGACTTTGGTCTTGGTAGTGCTGAAGCTGTTATAATGCTAGCTGCTGTCTTGACGATAGTTATGCTCTACCTATACATTACGAGGAGGAGGTGACGGCCTTGGTCCGTAGGTCTAGATTAATTTATTTACTGATTGGTAGGGTACTACATGGAGTACTCATAGCTGCAGTCCTAGTGTGGACCTTCTTTCCATTATACTGGGTTATCGTAACTTCGTTTAGACCTGAGTGGGAAGTGCTGATGTACCCCTCACTACCTTATCCTCTCCACCCAACACTCATGAACTACGTTAAGTTGATGGTTAAGGATAAGTTCTACATCTACATCTTCAATTCACTAGTGGTCTCACTAGGAGCTACCATCATATCACTCCTCATTGGCTCTCTAGCAGCTTATGCTCTAGTTAGGATAGGTGTACCACGATTTGTTGATTCTCTATTCCTTACCTGGGTCTTAGTCATTAGGATGCTACCACCAATAGTACTCGCGATACCTCTTTTCATGGTACTGAGAACACTAGGTCTAATAGATACGAGATTTGGACTCATGATTGCGTACCAAGTCTACACACTACCGTACGTAGTGTGGATCTTGCTTGGATTCTTCCGTGAAATACCTAGAGAAATTGAGGAGGCTGCTCTCATAGATGGTGCATCGAGAGTTAGGGTATGGACGTCGATAATCCTACCACTAGCATTACCAGGTCTCATAGCTACAATGATACTGTCCGTCATACTGACATGGAATGAGTTCCTGTATGCGCTTGTGTTCATCAACTCACCAGAAAAGTACACAGTTACGGTGAGGGTAGCTACGTACATCTATGAGTTCAAGATTGAGTGGGGTAGGTTAGCAGCTTCAGGACTTACGTCAGCACTACCAGTGCTCTTACTCTCACTATACGTACAGAAGTACATGATACGTGGACTGGCATTTGGTCGTGTACTCAGGTAGTTGAAAACTCGCTGAGTTAATTAACCTTCAGAACTAGTACTGATACGGGTGTGAGTATGAAGGCTAGAGCAGGAGTAAGAGCAGCATTAGCGAGTGGAGCTAACCCAATGGCAAAAGAAGCAGTTAAGGCAGTAAGAGCACAAAAAATAACTAGCACAAAGACTAAGGTAGAGAGTACGAGAGCAGAGTCAACAAGTACAACTAATATAGCTCAAATAGTTAAGAAGTTCGGAGGAGTAGTCAAGACTAGACCAGAGCAGTAAACCAGAGCTCCGTGATGAGAAGGAGGTGAGGAATGAGTAGGTGATTGAAGGGGGAGCGACTGATCACTTTCTCTTTACCTCAAAACCTCAAATAGTATAGCCTCGTAAGGACCAACCTTAGTACCCTTCCTAACCCTAGCAACGAGCACCCTATCTTCAATAATCTCGTAGGGGACTGCAAGCTCTGCACCTCTAACCTTCCAACCTTCAGGGAAAAACCATGTAAACTCGTAGTCGTACTCAACAACCTCCTCCTCATAGTAATCCTCGTACTTATTCAAACCAACTCTAACAGGACCACCAAACTCAATAATGAAGGTAATGTAAGGCCTAGTCACATCACCACGGAAACCAAGGGTAGTAGAAATAACCTTAGGATATACTCGAACACCATTTATGTAAACCCTCTCCTCATCTAGGAAATACTGCATATTCTCCTCAATTCTCGACAGTTCCTCCTCAAGAGAACCCTTCCTCAACAACGATAAATAGTACTTCTCAGGATCGTAGTAGTCAAAGACAACAATTTGAGTTACACGACCAAGTCTCGACATAATGAAGAAACCCTGAGCATACACAGGTACAACACTCGAAGACACAATAAACACCTCTAGGTAAAACCATCAGTAAAGGATAAGAAGACTACTCCTTAACGACACGATACCACTAGCAAAAACATTAGCTAAATCTAGACATGACCTACGCGGTGTAATACCTGTACTATAGTGATAAATCTATTAGTAGAGAAATAAAAATGCGTATAAAGGACTAAAGTCACTGTTATAACAGTAATGAATTTAAGTAGGTTAGGGTATGGTCTTTGCCTCAGGTGCCAGGTATGATTATTCATGGAGTAAATACAAGCGTTGAGTGGACACTCCTCATGAAATCACTCATTGCATTTGCTGTTGGTGCACTCATAGGACTTGAAAGAGAGAAAGCTAAGCAGAAAGCTACTGAGAGTGGTAATACGGAAGACGTCAAGGAGTTTCCAGGTGTTAGAAGCTTTGGTTTTCTGAGCTTACTCGGTGCATTGACAATAATAGCGCCCTACTACATGCCTAGTGACATAGCTCAGTACGTACTAATCCCACTAATACTACCACCCATCTTCACAATCCTGTTCTTTCTCGTCCATAGAATGCTCATTCTTAAGGAGAGTGGAATAACAACTCCACTAGCTTTAGGATTAGCTTACGTTCTTGGGATTCTTGTTGGTTTAGGTTATGTACTTGAAGCTGTTGCCCTCTCCGTACTGATCACATTCATGCTAGCAGTTAAGCTCCATATAGTTAAAGCAATTAGAGGTGTCACGTACAGGGAGCTCCTCTCAGCTCTTGAGATAGGTATCATAGTCTTCCTACTCGGTCCTTTCCTAGCTAGAGACATCTACGATCCACTGCTTCACGTAGTCAATCTCAAGACTCTTTACGTATTCTTCGTAATAATACTCGTTATCTCCTACGTAGGCTACATGGTCGTGAAGATATGCGGTATAAAGGCATTAACCTACTTCGCATTCTTTGGAGGCCTAGTACACAGTGAAGCAACTACAATAAACTTAATCGTACTAGGTCAGAAGTTAGGTTTCAGAAACGCAGTTAGCAACCTAGTGCTAGGTGGCATCCTCTCAGCTAATCTAGCTATGGTGATACGAAATCTACTTATATTCACATTCCTCAGGTACACAATGGCTATAACAGCAGAGATTAGTAGGTACACGGTACTAGCTATGTTAGCACTACTAGCAACGGCATTCACACTGTACATACCAATTAAACTTAAACTACTTCAGAGCAGACCAGGGGTAAGCACCGATATGGGTATCCGTAGTGAGGAAGTACCCTCACTAACCTCACCGATAAACTACAGAGCAGCGATCAAGTACTGCCTACTATTTGCAGCGATCCTCATAATGACAACTCTAGCGACAATGTACTTCAGCGACAAAGGATTACTAACACTATCGATCCTAGGTGGGCTAGTTAGTTCTGAAGCAATGATATTCTCAGCACTATCACTGCTGCAGGTAGGTCTAGCCAGTGAGAAAGTCGTAAGTATAAGTGTCATGCTGACAACACTAGCAGCAATACTGAATAAGCTACTCTATGCAGTAGCTAGCAAGGTACCTAGAGCACTAGTAGTGAGACTACTCATGTACCTACTTATAGCTACATCACCACTATTAATAGCAGCATTAATCCTACTATTTGGAACTCTTTAACCCAAACCTCCACATGTGAAGTAGGAGACACGAGAAGAGAACTAAAGTAGATACAAAGAGAGCTAACACAAGAGTAAAAATACAGAGATCAGT
>CAZYGV010000123.1:0-4239 GCA_964647155.1 uncultured Thermoproteales archaeon
GTTCTATAAGCGATACTGAATCATATATAGCTTCAGCCTTCTACGGTGAGACCACTATACCTTCTGACTACCTAATTGAGGTGAAGTAGCTGGATAATACATAGTGGGGTAGCAAACTTGCTTCGTAGTAGTGTTTTTTCTAAAATCCACCCATTTGTATCTAATTTCCTAAACTCACACCCTGAAGTTAGTAGTAGACTTAATGAGCTATTGCTTAGGGCCGGAATTCACATTCCTATCGATGTTTATGTATCTAACGTGGTAATTTCTTCAATGCTCACGTTCTTCGGGTCTATGACCCTTGGTATATTGCTTCTCACACTGACGAACTTACCTCTTAGCTTTACTGTACTGTTCGTACTTCTAGTACCTGTGGTAACTTTCCTCTTTTTCTTGTTCGTTATTCCACTTATGAGAGCTAGCTCCATTAGGTCTAAGTTGGATGTTGAGCTTCCTTTCTTTACTGCTTTTCTTTCTATGGTTGTTGCTAGTGGTGTTTCTATTGCTAGGGGTATTCACTATGTTGTTAGGAGGCCAATATTTAGTGAAACTAGTAGGTTCCTAAGGCAGATCTACATTAGGTTTATGTTCTATGGTAGGTCTGTTTTTGAGGCTATTACTGAGGTGTGTAGGTTCATTCCTCATGAGAGGTTAAGAGCCATCTTAAGTGGTTATGTCACGACCGTTCTTACAGGTGGTGATGTTATTCACTACATGGACCTTGTGACTAGAGATGTCATTAACTATAGATCAGCTACCGTTCGTTCAACAGTTAGCTTCGTTATTAACTTCATTACTGGCTTAACTGTTGGTGTTTTGATGATAATTGTCATGCTTGAGATTGTTGCTTACTTACCTGTCCTAGGTGTTGGTGTTCAAGTTCTATCTCCTGAGGAACTTGATGTAGTTTTCACGCTTCTCATGTTCTCTCCACTTCTCTTCATTGTCTTTGGGGCAACTACTCGTGGTATATACTCTGGATCTATGAAGTATAGGAGGAGGCACTTTGTGTATATAGCTGCGTTATTTGGTATTGGTTGTCTTTGTGGTCTTGCCCTATACCACTTACTACCTAGTGAAATCACTATTCAATTCGGTTCTGTGTCTTCTGTTGTTAAGAAGGATTTGTCTATTCTCATCATGTTGACTATACTCTGCGGTTGTTTTGCTGCTGGTGCTTGGTATGATCGTATTTATCGTGAGAGGATTAGTCTTGAGCGTGGTCTTGTGAGGTTTCTCGTAGATCTTGCTGAAGCTAGGAAGACTGGTCTCTCTGTTGAGAGGTGTTTTGAGTTGCTTGCTGAGAGGGATTACGGTGCTTTTACGAAGATTCTTCGTGAAGCTGCTAGGCAACTTAGGTTGGGTGTTTGGATTGGTAGGATAGTGGATATGGTTGTGTCTAGGAGTACGTCGACTCTTGTGGATACCTACATGAGGTTGCTCATGTCTAGTATTGAGTTTGGTGGTGGTCATGTTAAGGCTCTTGAGTCGTTAGCTACCTTCGCAACTACTATGATGGGTATTGAGGATGAAGCTCGTAGATCAGCTAAGCAGATTCTCATTATTGCACTTATGGCTGTTGTCACCCTGCTCATTACTGTGATCTTCATGAACATCTTGTCTATCGGTACTATTCAGTTCTTATCTTCTCCTGTCGCTACTGGTGCTGGTGGTTACGCATTTCCTGTATCTAAGGAGCAGTTAGCTATGTTGTCTGAGTTGAATTCACGTATTATTCTATTCGTTATATTGTGTTCTATTGCTCTTGGCTTTTTAGCTGGTAGGGTGTGTTATGGTGATGTTCTTCAGTCCTTTAGGGTTATTGCTCTGCTGTCTGCTGTTTCACTTGTGCTGTATGTATTCTCTCCTATTGTTCAGAGTATTGTACTTGGTATTGGTGGTTGAGAATGAGTGTTGATGTTAGGTTTTTCTCGAGTTTTCAGGAGGCTTTAGAATTCTTTGAGCGTGAACGTGAGAGGTTACAGTCTAGACTTGAGGAGCTTAGAGTTGTTGTTAAGGAGTTTGAGGAGCTTCGTAGTAATCCAATCTATGAGGAGGTTGAGGAGCGTGTTCAGGAATTTGAGAGTGTATTTGGTAAGATTCGTATAGTGATTTCTGAACCTTTATCGAAGTTACTGGAGAGGCTTCACTCTATCTTAAGTGATCTTGAGGTTGCTGTTAAGAATCTTGACGAGACAATAAGTACTCTTCGTAAGGCTCTTGATCAAGATCCATCCCTTAGAAATGTTAAGGGTACGATAATTGTTGTTCTTGAGAACTACCTAGCTAAGAGAGTTATTGTTGTGCTTGCTCCTTAGGAGGTGAGTACATGCTGAATATTCCACTGGATATCTCTTGGCTTATTGAGTTACTTATTGTGTATATAGCTGAGTACAGTCTGTACTTAGCTCTTGTATCCTTAGCGGTGGGTGTAGTTCTTGTTGTTCTCAATAGGGTTTCTATTGGTATTGCTATACCTACTTCACTTGTTGTGTTAGGAGCTACTCTACATCTACTGTATCCAGGTGATGTTCCTCTTAGCTCACTTATTAACTATCTCTTTGCTCTTCTCTTGACGATTACAGTACTTGTCTGTTATGACCTAGTGAGGTTGATTGTAGAGTCTAGGTCTAGTGTTCCAGAAGAGAGTTCTAAGGTGGTATCTACGGAGGGACGTGGATTTAAGATACGTATTCTTGGTCAGAGGGTGAAGGAGATTAAGCATGTAGTTCCTTCTGAGAAGCTTGATTCGGTGATTAAGGAGGTATTACCTACTCTTAGACCTCTAGCTTCGTCTCTCATACCTGTATCAACTTCATCACTTGAGTCTTCGACTAGTAGCTTACCCACTAGTGGAGATGTTAGAGGGAGATTGAGTAGGATATCGTCTCTCGTTAGGGGGAGGTGTATGTATGTTGTTCTTGGTCGTGGATTGGAGGATTTTTCCGAGAAGCTTCGTGAGTTTGAGACTTATCTCAAGTTCGAGATTTCACGTCTTAGAGCTAAGAGATTGCAGATAGAGAATTTACTTAGGTTGTTATCTCGTGGTGCTAAGACCTCTCATGTGATCAAGAAGTTTAGTGTTGGTGGTTGTAGTTTTGAAGTTCTCGATTTCTACGATAAATCCATTCTTGTGCTTCTTGAGGATAAGGTACGTAGAGATGTTATTCTCCTCTCTCAAGTACGTGAGATACTCGATGAGATAGAGAGAGGCTCACTACAGAGTACTGTCTCTCGCGATGATTTGTTAATCCTACCTGTGCTGTACTCATCATGTGGTGATGTACTTGTTCTGCGTAAGATTCCTAAGGGGGTGATTACGGGTGAAGCTATTTAAGCTACGTCGTGGTAGTGAGAAGACTGTTCAGGAGCAGACTACAGAATCTGAAACTACGTATGTTACGACATATCCCGGTATCAGGATAATTCCATTTACTGAGGAGTACAGAGTTATCGAGAGGTATCCACTGATTGAGCCATTTGCGTATGCTGTTATTGGTGAACATCTTGAGACAGGTAACTACCTGTACTTCGTTGATGAACCATCACTCACAGGTAGAGCATATAGGGTTTACAAGACACTTCTTGACTATCTACTCATTGAGGTACCTGAGATCAAGATAGAGGCTATTAGTAGCTATAAGGAGCTACTTGAGGAGATGTATGTCCATGTAGAGAACATAATTCGTAAGTACAAGCTTGTTATCGGTGAGCTATCTGACTGGGAATGGGCCACAGTGCTGTACTACATAATTCGAGACTTAATTGGTTATGGACCTATTGAGCCAGTTATGAGGGATGACAATATTGAGGACATATCGTGTGATGGTGTTGGTAAGCCAATATATGTATGGCATAGGAGGTATGAGTCGCTACCTACGAACATAGTGTTCGAGAGTGAAGAGGCTTTAGATGAATTCGTTACGAAGTTAGTTCATAAGAGTGGCAGATCGGTATCAGTAGCTACACCAATTGTTGATGCTCAGTTACCAGACGGTTCACGACTCTGTGTTACGTATAAGAGGGAAGTATCTGTGGAAGGTTCTACCTTCACGATACGTAAATTCAGAAGAAAGCCCTTTACATTTGTTGAGTTGATTCAGTATGGTTCAATCTCGCCAGAGATTGCTGCTTACTTCTGGCTCTTACTGGAGCACAAGAGGTCTTTCTTAGTGATTGGTGTTACAGGTTCAGGAAAGACAACTTTACTAAATGCTTTAGCAACCTTCATACCACCCT
>CAZYGV010000124.1:0-4236 GCA_964647155.1 uncultured Thermoproteales archaeon
CCAAGGGAATTCATTGAGGTGTACAAGGAGCAAGGCTATCACTTCATTGGTAAACAGGCATGTGTTAAACCATGTCACTGGTTGAGGAAGGCTTTGAAGACTGGTGGGAAGTATATGTGCTATAAGTACAGATTCTTTGGTATTCCGTCGCATAGATGTCTTCAGATGACACCAATAATTCAGTGTAATCTACGTTGTGTATTTTGTTGGAGAACCCATCCACAAGACATAGGGATCTATGACTGGGATGAAACCAAAGTTGATCCCAAGGATCTAGATGATCCAGAAACTATTGCTGAAAATGCACTTAAGGAGTGGAGAAGGGTACTGAGTGGATTTATTGGTAGTCCATCAATACCCAAGAAGTTAATTGAGGAAGCTCTTAGACCAATTCATGTGACATTTAGCTTGACCGGTGAGCCCTTCCTATACCCTTACCTAGGTGAGCTAGTTTACGAGTTCTTTAGGAGGGGTTTCAGGAGTGTCTTCATTGTTACAAACGGTACTGTACCCGAGGCGATGAGTAGGTTGGAGTATGAACCTTCTCAGCTGTACTTATCGTTGTATGGAGCAAATGAGGAAATGTTTAAGTTAACAGCTAGACCACTTAGTGGTAACCTGTGGAGTAAGGTGCTTGAGAGCTTGGAGTTATTGAAGTCATTTAAGTGCCCAACGGTACTTAGGTTAACTCTAGTTAAGGGATTTAACATGGAAAGACCTGAGGAATACGCTAAGTTGGTGATTAAGGCAGAGCCAACGTATGTTGAAGCTAAGGCAGCTATGGCACTTGGTTACTTCAGGTACAGACTAAGCAATGATGCTATGCCTCGCCATTCAGAGATTAAGAAATTTGCTGAGAAGATAGCTGAGGAGACAGGTTACTACATTGTTGATGAATCACTGCACTCAAGAGTTGTGCTCTTGTGTAAGTTCAAGAAACCTATCGAGATAATACCTAAGGACATGCACCCCTACGCACTGAGTACGAAGGAAACGGAGGAGTACGTTGAGAGTGATGAGGAGTAGTGCTTATCTAGCTCTACGTTTTGCTTTTGTCGCCAGGTCGTGGGCTAGCTTTAGTGGTAGTGGTAACTTACCCCTACTCGCCTTTATGAGGTATCTGACTATCTCGATTGCTGTCTCAAGACGAATTCTGTGACCTACACTCACGTAAATTGGCCTGTAGTGTGGGTGTGCTCTTAGTGCGGCACCAATGACTTCTCTAGTCTCTGGATCAAGTATGTACGCTATGTCACCTTTAAACTCAGTTACAATGCCCCATAGTAGTGACTTAGCTACACCTATACTCGGTATGTCGAGTACTACACCTAGGTGTGAAGCTATCCCAAGTCTATATGGGTGACTTAGTCCGTGGCCATCTACCAGTACGACATCAGGTACCTTACTCAATTTTTTAAGTGCCTTTATCATAGGTGCCAGTTCTCTAAATGAGAGTAGGGTCGGTATGTAGGGGAACTTAACCTCTGTCTCAGCTATAGCCTCCTCAACAACTATGAGGTTCTTATAGTCGAGGAGGACAGCTGCTCCAATTGCTCTACTATTGTGAATGTATGAAATATCGACACCGGCAACAAGTTCAGGTGGGTACTTGAGCCTATTATCTATAACTACCTTACTTGCGAGTAAACGCTGAATTGCTCTAGCACGTTCAAGTGAGAATCCGGGTGGTGCTCTTCTTCTAGCTAATTCATCGAAGTAATGTTTAGACCTGATACCTTTCGTACTCGTGATTTCACCTACTCACTACCTAATTTCTCAAGGTACTTAACTAGTTCTCTCATGTGAAGTAACTGAACGTACATGGCCTTGGTATCTTCGATTAATCTCCTACATATATCTACCTTATGTCTTAGACCTGGTACTAGTGCTTCAGGGAACTCTATCGTCCTCAGCTCAAGGTATATGCTTTCCATCACTGCTAAGTAATTACGGACCTTATCAAGCTCTCCCTCTCTCATGCAGTCTAAACACATTCTCCGTAATTCACCAACTACATCAGCTAAACCAAGTAGATAAGGTACGTAGGGTACATCGAGTTCTTCAGGTGTTGCTAACTTACCCTCCGTAATGACTCTGTACAAGATCTGTGCCTCGACATACTCCATTAAGCAACTTGAAGTCAATCCACTGTAGTATATTTCTGGATGTGATCTAGCTACATCATTCAACCTTTTAACCAACTCTTTCAATTCCATAATTAGAGAACTCGCATCCTCCAGCTCTCCACGAGTTATCCTACGAATGCACTCACCTGACTTCCTGATAATTTCTCTAGACAGCTTAATGACTTCCTCCCTAACACCATCCTTAACAGACAGATACTCAATGATCTTCGCTATAACATCCCTAAGTTGTTGAGCAAAATTCTCCCCTACTTCCATACCTACGAATCACCTCAGCTATTATCTTGCTAGAGCTACAGAGTGGGAACCTATTATACTTCTCATTTAACCTAAGGATCTTCGGTGGTGTAACTCCCCTCTCCTCTAGGTACCTAGTTAGCTTACTCTCATCAACATCTTGATCGGGCCCTAGCAGTATGATGTCCGGTTTAATCTCTAGAAGTGGTTCAAAGAAATTGTGTAAACTACCTAATCTAGCTGTTGAGACATATCTTATACTCCTGATAACTTCTAATCTCTGTTCTTCAGGAACTATTGGTTCTCTACCCTTTAACCTAGCTACATTGACATCTCTAGCAATGACTACATGAACTTGACCAATTTCATACGCTTTCCTGAGTAAGTATATGTGACCCGGGTGAAGTAACTCAAAGGTACCTGCAACAAAGACCTTAGGTCTAGAACTAAGTTCAGTAATACTACGCCAACTGAACTCAGCTAGTCCAAGTAATCTAAGTGCATCGAGTAATCCCTCGGCATATGCTATACATGCTAGAGCAACGTCACTGCACCCTCTATTCAGATAGTACTCAGCATCAGATACGTAACACCTAACTAAGTCAACTACCTTCTTGATTTGATCACTAAGCACCTTACCCTCAAGCTGTGTTAGAGCTAGCTTCACATTCTCTATATAGCACCTTACCTTCTCACTCAGCTCCATATCACCGCCTCTTCAATAGCTTTATAGCTAATTCATGTGGTAAGTGACAAAGAACCTCAAGTGCTTCAACTTCAGTTGGATGGAGGTCACCTGTTACCACAAGGACATGTGGTGGTGCGCCGAAGTCGATTTCCCTAAGATTAGCTAATGTGTCAGCCCTCACAAACTCTGTAGTCCAACCAACCCTTGCAGCTCCTACAGCAACTCTATCCCTAATCGATTTCCCTACACCAAGTTTTTCCTCCAACCACAGTAGGATGCTCACAGCTTCAGGTATTGTCATTGCTCTACCCTCCTCATGACGATAATCAAGTAGAACTAACGTATGTAATCCACGTTCAATATTTTCGAGAATAACCTCGTAGGTGCTGTAAGGTATGTAACCTACCTCCGGTTGAGGATATACGAGAGTTACACATCGACCAAACTTATACATGTGAAGACCTGTTGCACCAGCTATCGCAGATACTATGGAGGATGAGTGAATGACCTCAGTCTCAATACCTCTTCGCTCAGCCTCTACTCTCAATGCCATGTGTGTAGTAGCTACGAAAGGATCTCCACCTACGAGGAGAACAGCTAGCCCTTTCGAGGCTACCTCAAGTACATCTCTACCTCCTTTCTCCTCCAAATCACTCCTAGTCAAGATCTTGAAATCACTTCTCCCAGTTATGTCACTGAGGTACTCAATGTATTCCTGAGGAAGTACTGTTGTGTACAGCTCAATGAACACAGCATCAGCTTTCCTAATAATTTCAATAGCTCTATACGGTAGATCACCAGTGAAAAGACCAAGCCCAATAAACACCAATTTACCCATTGTGAGAACCCATGTGTGAGGCACTACGTAAATAACTTTCTTCGTACAATGAAACCCTCAATAAATGTGATGATGAAAGCAACAGAAGTAGTTACCAACAACAACACGAACTCTACTGAAATCGGTAGCCCACGTAGTACACGTATAGTGAGTGAAATGATTTCGCTAACGAGAAGACCAAGGAAGAAAAGTGAGTAGAGTAGGAGTCGAGGAACTAACCACCTACCTAGATATAGGAAACCACTAATCCTCAACCTCCTCACAACAACATAGCCATTACTTGTCCTCCTAACAATACCAAGCTCTTCCAACTTCTTGAGGTGATAGTA
>CAZYGV010000125.1:0-1871 GCA_964647155.1 uncultured Thermoproteales archaeon
AGGTTGTGTTTTTGCTAGATATGGGTAGTGGTGTTTTGAATATTGTTGCGGAGTACCTTAGGGATAAGAAGTTGGTTGTTATCGTCGATCATCATCAACCTAAGCTAGTTCCTTCACTTAGGGAGAATATCATTGAGGTTAATCCCCATAGGGTTAATGTTGATGGTTCGAGAGAGGTTAGTACATCATCACTTACGTACTTTCTCGCCAGAGAGCTTCTTGGCGATGTGAGTAGTTGTAGGGGGTTCATACCTCTTGCTATTGCTGGTGCTCTTGGTGATAGACAGGATCAGGGTGAGAAGAAGAAGTTGATTGGTGTGAATAGGGTTATTGTTGAGGAGGGTGTTGTTCAGGGTGTTATTAGTGAGGAGATTGGTCTAAGACTCTATGGTCTTAAGACTAGGCCGTTGGTTAAGTGTCTTGAGTACACTGTTGACCCGTATCTTCCTGGTTTGACAGGTAATGAGGAGATGTGTGTTAAGTTCCTTAAGTCTCTTGGTATTGAACCTAAGGGACCTGATGGTAGATATAGGTACTTCACAGAACTCTCTGAAGATGAGATGAGGAAGATAGTTATTGGCTTAATCAGGTACTTGATTGAGCATGGCTATACTAGTGTTGAGGCTGAGGAGATTTTTGGGTACAACTATTACAACAAACTTGAATCTGAAGCTAGTCCATTTTACGATCTTAGGGAATTTACTGCTTACATGAATGCTTGTGGTAGAATGTATAGGCATGGTCTTGGTATTCTTCTCGGTCAAGGTTACAGAAGTAGGGAGGTCGTGGAGAAAGTCTTGGAGACGTATGTGGAGTATCGTAAGGTGTTGAGTAGTGTGCTGAGGAGGATTAGGGATTCTAGGGATAAGTACATTCGTGAGCTAGAACATATCTACGTACTGAATTGTAGAGGTGAGGTTAGTGATAGAGTGCTCGGTGCTATAGCCTCTATTGTTGCCTCTTCAGGTATCCTTGGGTTAGATAAACCACTTGTTGCTCTTACTCAGTGGGAGGACTACATTAAGGTCTCGTTGAGGAAGACTAGAGATCTTAGGGCTGAATACCGTGAGGTAAATCTTGGTCAGGTTGTGGAGAAGGTAGCTACTGAGGTTGGTGGTGTTGGTGGTGGTCATAAGGATGCTGCTGGTGCTAAGATTCCACTAGGTACTGCTGAGGAATTTGTTTCTAAGCTAAATGAAGAGATTGAGGCTCAGTTACATGCTAAAGAGGGTAGTAAGTGAATTAAGATTAGTAACGGAATTTAGCTACAGCTTGAAGTCTGCTTTAGAGGTAGACAATGTGGACTTACCTGAGAAGCTTGAGTTACTTCAGATGAATTGCCAAGGAAATGAGCTTATCACTAGAGTTGTTGCAAAAGACCTAGGTACTCTACGGAATACAGTAAATGATGTTCTTAGATGCCTCTATTCAGCCATGTCTACTCTTCAGTCTTTGAACGTAGATAAAGCTTAATTACTACTGGTTCTATGTCTCGTGAGAGGATGAGGTATGAGTAGAGTAGCTAAGAAAGATAGGTGGACGCTAAAGAAGTGGTACATGGTATATGCATCAAGTGCATTTGGTTATGCAGAGCTAGGTGAGGTACCCGCACTTGCACCTGAGTACCTAATTAACAGGACTATCGAGGTTACGCTCTTTGACATAACTAAAGACATATCGCAACTACATGTGAAGCTGAAGTTCCAGATAAAGAGAGTTGAAGGTGATAAGGCATATACTCAGTTCAAGGGTATGGAGTTGGCTAGGGACTACATAAGGAGCTTAGTTAGAAGGGGAACTACGAAAGTTGATGGATATATCGATGTTTTTACGAAGGATGGTAATCACCTAAGAGTTGGTTTTCTAGCAGT
>CAZYGV010000125.1:1971-4141 GCA_964647155.1 uncultured Thermoproteales archaeon
TAGCGATCTGTCTCTGCTATCCAAGTACCTACAGGGTATCTATAGCGAGCTACTCCACGCACCTGATCTACCTACTATTTAATTCAAGAGATGACGTTGCTTGTGAGAGAGCAGTTTACGCAATAGATGAAGATGAGTACAGGAGGGGTGGTCAACGTAATCCACGTAGTATAGAGTCACAGACTCCTCTCAATAGATTTCATGTTTTAGCATTTTCCATACACTACGAGAAAGATGTAGTTAACGTATTAAGGATGTTAAGGAGAGCTGGTATTCCACTTAGAAGGAATGTGAGAGTAAAAAATGGTGGGCCAATTGTCATTGCTGGTGGTCCGGTAGTGATCGAAAATCCACGTCCTTTAGAGGATTTTGTTGATGCTTTCTTAATTGGCGAGATAGAGCCAGTATTTAATGAGGTTATCGATAAATTGAAGGATGCTATTGATGCTAGAGACCCATCCTACCTTGCTGATTTACCGTACATGTACGTACCTGGATGTAGTACGAAGGTTAGGAGAGTATTTGCTACAAACCTAGATGAGGCACCACACCCAACTCAACAAATTATGCCTCTGAATGATAGGTATCTACTATTTGGTAGGTCGTTTCTCCTCGAAATCTCTAGGGGTTGTGGATGGGGTTGTAGATTCTGTCTCTCTGGTTATGTGTATAGACCGCCAAGACATAGATCACTGTCTCTACTCATTGATGTGCTGGAGGAAGTTAGTGAGGATGAAAGTCTAGAGAAAGTAGCTTTGATATCACCTACATTACTCGATTATCCTGATCTCAATAAATTACTGAAGTACATATGTGAAGAGAAGAAGCTCAAGATCTCAACACCATCTATGAGAGCTGATTTACTAAGTGAAGAAATTCTTGAACTTCTTGTCAAGGGTGGTCAAACTACGATTACCCTAGCTCCAGAAACAGCGAATCCACGTATAGGTAGGTACATTGGTAAGCTAATACCAAGCGATGAGCTTATTCAGGTATGTAAACTACTCAAGAGGTACAGAGTTAGGAAGTTGAAGCTCTACTACATGATTGGTTTACCTACTGAATCTCTTGAGGATGTTGTATCGATAGCTAGTCAGGTTAAGTTGATAAGGGAGGTGTATGGGGGTAGTGTTGTGTTGAATGTAACTCCTTTTGTACCTAAACCTCACACACCATTTCAGTGGTTTAAACTAGCTTCACTTCAGTATCTCGAACACGCTATTGATGTTCTCAGACGTAGTGTCACCGATGTTGAGTTACGTATATTCTCTCCTCGAGATTCACTAATCGAAGCACTGATTTGCAGATCAGGACCAGAGTTAGGCCGTATTCTCGAGTACATCGTGGTTAATGAGATTCCAAACACTTTGAGAGGATGGTTAAGAGCGTGTAGTGAATTGAAAGTAAATATGTGGGATCTCGTGTACCGTAGGTACTCACTAGATGAGGAGCTACCGTGGGATATTATTGATGGAGTTCCATCTAAGAAGTTCCTCATTGAGGAGTTCTATAGAGCCGAGAGAGGTGAGAGTGTTTTCAAGTGCAATGGTCACTGTAGTACCTGTAATGTATGTTGCTTAATGATGTGAATTGTGGATCAGAGAGCTAATCAGTAATTTCCTTAAGCTTCATATCCTTAGGAAGTACTTCCTTAAGGAGTGCTATGCACTTCTCAACTAGTTCATCTACGTCGTATTCACCTCTAACTGTTAAAGCAGCAGCAAGACTGTGCCCACCACCAGCACCCTTGAGCTTACTGGCCAGATACTCCATTAGCTTTGAAGTAGCTATACCTGTAACCTCAATAAATCTCTGAGATGCACGTGTACTTATACGGACCTCACCATTATGTGAACCAATCACAACAGCTAGATCTGCACCAGCATCAATGAGGGCTCTTGCTGCTGACCCTTCATAGGCACTTACATGCGATACAGCAATTATCACGTCATCACCTAACTTAAGCATCCTTGCCCGCTTAATTGACTTTAAACGAGCAACCCTCTCAGCAAAGGAAGGTCTCTGATACATACTCTCGAGAACTAGACCATAGTTACCACCTTTCTCAACTAATTCAGCAACCACACGAAATACTTTAGGGGAAACAATGATGAATCTCCTCGTATCAAACACTATACCTCCAAGGAGAAGTGTCAGTGCTTGTTTAGGC
>CAZYGV010000126.1:0-4140 GCA_964647155.1 uncultured Thermoproteales archaeon
TGGAAACTCTCTGACCTGCACCTTTCATCACGGACTTAGCCTTCTCAATCATTTCCCTAACCTTATCCTTACCAACTACTCTCAACTCAATACCATAGGCAACACACAGTCTAACGAGATCCATGATCTCTAGTTCTAGACATGGATTCTCAAGTAGAACAATCACATTTTCAAAGAAATTCTTCGGTAAACATTTCCATCTACTGAAATATAGTTCGTATGTTGAAAATCCCAGAACAGCGTGTCCTCTATGCACCTCCACATACACGATGAACTCAGGCTCATGAACGTCAACAGGTATGGAGAATCTATCATTGACCACAGAACCCAGTTTACTAGCTACCTCGGTGCTTGTCAATGGATAATTTCTCCATACTCTCTTAGCTATCACTTTGAACGATCTAGGTCTTAAGCACTCTACAACAGAAGATAGAAGCTCAACAGCTCTACTACATAGATGATCTAAATCCATTGGAAGTTCTTCAGTTAGGAGTATAAGTACTCTAGCTACATGAGGACAGTTTTTAAGCAACTTAGCTACCTCAAGCGCCTTAGATACATCAACTCCATCCCCTAACTCAACAACTAACCTCCTACCAACAGTAGACCTGTATGGTTTAATTACGAAATTTACACTACTTTGCGAAGATAACTTACTCAGTATTGTAAGTACTTTGCTTTCCTCGCCTCTAGTGTAAGGTTCAAGTGTTATGAGTAGTTTCGTGATCTTCATGGGTTACAATTCATCAGGTGATGTCATCGCTGGCGGACCTTATCCTCATCGATCAGAAACCCAGGTTCCTAATACTCGAGAGAGATCACTTCACTAAGATGTCGTTAGAGGAAAAGATTTTAACGTTGCTGATCTTGGAGTTACTCTTGGGGCGATGAGTGGAAGGTTTCCGGCGGGAATTGTTGGATGCCCGAGCTTCACCTCGACGAGCCCCTCACATCCCTCGATACTGGTGATGAGCTCATCTATTTGATGAGCCGTGATTGTGAGCTGGCGAACTGATCATAGTCTCAGCCTGAATATTCTCCTAGCGTTCTCAGTAGTTACCTCAATGACCTTATCGACACTAATTCCCTTTATCTCAGCTATCTTCCTAACGGTAATGGCTATGTTTGCTGGTTCATTTCTTACTCCTCGTTTTGGTGAGAGAACAGGAGCATCACTCTCAAGTAGGAGATTCTCGAGCGGAAGTACTTTAACTAGTTTCTGCTTTTGATCTGACGTAACTACTGTAGGTGGAATAGAGAAGTAAAAACCCTTCTCGGCTGCTTTCTCGGCATGTGAAACACCACCATCATAAGCATGCATTACTACAGGTACCTTAGCTCTACCTATCAGAATCTCAATTGCGTACTTCCCAGCTGATCTAGAGTGTATGACTAGTGGTCTATCTACACGATTTGCCAGCTCAATCCACTTGATGAAATTACTCTTCTGAACCTCCCTAAGTATGTGGTCTCTAACTAAGAAGTAATCTAGACCGACCTCACCAATAGCTATTACCTCAGGTAACTTTCTCTCTACATAGCTCATTAACTCCTCGACTTCTCTATAATCGAAGACTGTAGGATCACAACCAACTGAGAGATAGACATATCCTCTGTACTTCCTAACTATCTCTTCAGCTCTAGGTATCTCCCTAGCACGGATAATTGAGGTTATGATGCAGATAACACCTGCTCTCTTAGCTCTCGCAATTACCTCCTCAAGGTCATTAATGAAGGAGTTATCGGTTAGATGGCAGTGAACGTCAATCACTACTCTCACCCACTACACCTGTTACCCTAACTAATTTCCATGCAGCTTTCTCGGAAATACCTGAATCACCAAGTATAGTGTACCTCTCAGGTCTTATCTTGTGAGCTATAGTTAGAGCCATTACCAAATACTTAGGTTCAATACCCAACTCCTCAGCTGTTGTAGGTGCCTTAACCTTCTGTAAAAACCTCTTGATTAACCACCACTTCATACCATGTAGATAAGCCATGAGTATTGTACCAACACCAACTTGCTCGCCATGGTGTGCTGGTTTAAATCCATACTTCTCGGATAGGTAATCTAGTGCATGACTAAAGAGGTGTTCAGCACCACTACAAGGCCTTGATGAACCAGCAATACTCATCGCTACACCACAGCCAATTAATGCCTTGACAATTGTTCTAACGCTATCCTCACTTAGCTTAGGTATGTAATCAGCCTTATGCATGACTAACTTAGCACTAGAGATCGCAAGTGAAGCAGCGTACTCACTATAGTCTTCACCCTTGAGTCTGTGTGCTAACTTCCAATCCCTAACAGCTGTTAACTTAGCTATTAAATCACCACAACCAGCAGCCAATAATCTGTATGGTGCTCTTGATATCACATCTATATCCGCTACAATAGCAATCGGTGGATCAAGTATTGAATAATCACCACCAATACATTCACTCAACTTCTTTCTAAGCAGGTACGATATTGCAGGAGATGCTATCCCATCATGACTAGCACTAGTGGGCACAGTAATGTAGGGTATGCCTAGCCAATGTGCAATAACCTTGGCACAGTCAATTACTGAACCACCACCAACAGCAACTATTATCGATGGTTCATACCTCTTCACATATTCTCTCAATTCAAGTAGAAACCTAACCATATCACCTTCACGTACTATCTTAACAACCTCAACATGTGTAGTTACTTCCTCAAGCTTAGGATAGACCAAGTTAATAGCTATGTTGTACGTTGTTGTAGGTCCAGTCAACAAGATAACTCTAGAGTTAGGTAGAAGACCAACCTTACGAAGTACTTCAGGTATCTTCTCAATAGCTCTCGAGCCAAAGACTACGAAGTGAGGAATCTTAAAAAATTCGAGCTTCTTATTACTTGCCATTCCTCAACACCTAAGTGTTAGAACTTAGCACCAAGTAATTCTGTGTACTTACTGTAGAAGTGCTCCCAGTACTCTCTTGCTGTTGCTTCAGGATCTCTACAGTACCTCTCATACCATGTAGTGAAACCGACTTCCTTAGCTGCCGTGAAGACGTAGTCAATCGTTCTCCTACTATCCCAGAAGCAAACTGATGCACCTGCTTTAACATTATATTCAGCAATCTTCTTCAGCAACTCCCTGCAGTGCTCATCCATATTCACCTTAATACCGTAACCTACCTCAATTAGCTTAGGCAGTACCTTCTCACCCCAACCTCTATGGAATCTACAGAGACCACCTTCTTCAGAATACAGCTCCTTAATCGCTCTAGTGAAGCACCTCTGTGCAAATTCCTCAGGTTCACCAAACTCTGTATGATATACCGTTAGGTACTTACCCTGTATCGGTATTGGCATGACATTACCGGGTGCCCAGTACATTGTAGGTAGCATATCACCATCCTTACCGTATGGTGTGTAGACGAGTAGATCTCTAAATCTAGTACCTACCTTAGCTACTCTATCCTTGAACTTCTCCTCAAGTATGTAAGCTGCTCTTCTAGCTCCATCACCAAGCACCTTGTACACGTCATTTAATGCATACGCAATACCCTCAAGTATTTTAATAGCTAGTTCCGCATTTACGCTCGAGTACTCAATTCTGTAGCTCCTTGGATCCATACACGGTACCTTATCTAGACCTAGGTCCTTAGGTGTAAGGAGACCCTTCTCGAGGCACTCAAATACCCAAGCGACTACTTGACCTATGTATATCGTGTCGTAGCCTAGTGCATCAGCTGTGTGAACTACCTTCTCTGCTTCTCTCTGGCTAAATATTCCAATGAAGGAACCTAACGCTGTATATGGTTCGTAGTCCTTCTTGTACTTACCCCAGACCTTCTTACACACTGCAGGACAGGGTTCACCACAGGTCTTAAAGGTCTTTGGCTTGTTAGCTATGATCTCTTCATTGAATTGCTTCAGGTAGTGGTCCTTAATTAGTGATTCCCATAACTTTAATCTCTCCTCTTTACTTAGGTATATGCTCTTCCAGTTGAAGAGAACAGATTTCTCCTTAAGAATTGACATGTTTACTCCAAATGTACCGCCAGAACCCACACTTGGGTCGTACCTATACTTTACCGTTGCGTCAAAAGCTGCCTTACTCATGGGTTTACCCATTACTGAGTTAAATACCTCGTCAACTACCTTCACAT
>CAZYGV010000127.1:0-4104 GCA_964647155.1 uncultured Thermoproteales archaeon
GTATTGAAGCTCTGTCTAGATCCTGAGCTGGCAAAGAAGATACTGAGTATCTTCGGTACTAGAGATGTAGTACCAGCAAGAGAAGTACCGAGAGAACTCAGGGTGAGAGGTATTGTTCGTGAGAGAGGTGAAGCTGAGAGCTACACGATTAGACCTTGGATTAAGTACTTGCTGAAGGAGAAGTTCGTGGAAGGTATTAAGGTTGTGGACGATACTGTGCAGATAGATCCTAGGAACTTAATCACAGGTTACGTGTATGAGGTAGAGGTTAAGGGTCGTCAACTCATGGTTGTGAAGAGAGATGAGAAAACTGTTGACATCTATGAGGTTGAGTGAATGAACGTGAGCCCGGGTATTGAGGTTTCCTACCGTAGGGTAATTATCCACAAGGTAGTAGAGGTGAGGACCGATACCTGGAAACCATGTGAAGCAAAGGAAGTGAGAATTAGGAGAAGGAAGTACTTGGTAATACCTGAAGAGCATGTGTACGTAGTTCATGTATCGTCAGATGGTAGGATTATGGTTAAGGTATTGACTTGAGGTAAGTCAAAGTAGTTTTAGGGGGTTTTCAGTGCTCTGTACAGTGCTTCACCTACAGTAGTTCTCTCGTACCTATCATCTAGCTTCTTCAGTAGTCCATGTCGAGTACAGTCCTCAATTACATTAAGTATGTGAGGTAACTTACGCTTAATATCTTCGATATCTGCTGTTGACTTGATTTCAAGTGCAGTGAGAATATCATCTAGAGTCCACTTAAGTGGTAGTACAGGCAAGGTAACTAACTCATAATTACTTGGATGGAGTATCTCTCTACGTTTCTCCTCAGGTAATGTCTCAAGTACCTTGATTGAGCCTTGTTTCTCAATTTCTTCAGGAACTACTGCGTGAACTATTAGCTTCACGATATCGCTAAAGATGTAGCCGAGTACAGTAAGTGCAGCACTCATAGGTCCTCTACCACCTGTAGTTGAGATATAGACCTCATTACCAGCTGCTCTCTGCTCCTTCAATATACCTGCACAAATCCTCATGTACTCAATGAAGTCATTTAGAGACCTAATGTCTGTACCACTAATGTACTTATCAATGATATCGGTAATACCATAACTCCGATACAGCTCTCCCTTTAGAAGTGGTACTACCTTACTCACGATATCGCCATAGCTAGTAGTGACGATGTATACTCTATCCACCTTAATATGGAGCTTATCTCTTAAACCATCTAGAACTGTTGTCACAGCACCAGGGGCAAGACCAAGAGGACTAATCAAAACCTTCAGAGGCATTTTTCACACCATAGCTCACAACTACGTGGAGTTACGTAAAGATTTCTACAGGAGTTCTCACCTACATAACTTCCTCACAGCAATACCTGCTAATACCATGAATACAACCACATCAACTACCAACATGTGGATTGGGTACTTAAGGTAGAGCCACGTAATAAAGCACTCACCACCAAGTAACAAAACCTCTCAAAAGCTCAACCTCGTGACCAATGGATGGAGCTTAGCATAGATCTGAGCTCTAAAGTACATGAAGCACCAAATACCAATAGCAACCACTAGAAAAACCACCACAATAACCAATGCACACAGCACCCTCCTCATGAAATCACCTAGCAAGCACATACGAGGGAAATTAAATTAGTTAACTCAACAACGAGAGTACACTCCAGCTAACTCTACAAAGAGTTACTAAGTTACGTACCTAAGTTATGTAGGTAAAGTACATAGCTCAACTACGTGGAGAGTATGTAGCTAGCTCATCGACACCTCCATACCTCACCAAGCTAGCTTAAGACTACTACCCTTCACAGAGCTAGCTAAGGTAAGTCAATGAGGATGCGCATTGTGTAAAGCAGCTCACTTAGTGACAGGAACATATGTGGTTACTGTGAAGAGTAACTCAGTGATACACCTACTCGACGTCACTGCGTATGACTATGCTACGTGATATACTACAGTACTTCTTCACTCAGGTACATGAGAGAAAACGGAGAAAGCTACTTCACGTACTAGTAACACTAGCTAAATTAGGTAGAGTAGCTTCCTTTTCAAAACTCTCTACAGCAGCTAGAGTACCGAGAACTAGTTTATGGAGGTACCTCCGAGAGCTAAGGGAATTGGAGCTAGTTGAGTATCTCAGTCAGGGTGTATACAGATTGCGATATCTAACACCATTCGGTTATCTAGCTAGGTTGAAAGGTCCCTACCTTTACATAGGATTTCTCGGAAAGAGATATTGGCATTCGGAACCAGAACCCCTAACTGCATTGAGAAAGTTATCAGCTTTAGGCTATAGGGTTGAGAAAGCCATA
The DNA here is from genome assembly GCA_964647155.1 of uncultured Thermoproteales archaeon. Classification (GTDB taxonomy): domain Archaea; phylum Thermoproteota; class Thermoprotei; order Thermoproteales; family B15-G16; genus B15-G16. The sequence goes on from CAZYGV010000127.1 coordinate 2,321, forward strand.
GTGTTCACAACTGATGAAGCATTAAAAAGTTGGCAGAATTTCGTTTTATCTGTTGAAATACGCAAACTATCCCTAGATGATCTCTACAATGAATTTACGCTTCAAAAGCAGATAATTGAGGTAGTTGAAGAATATGCTCCAAACTACATAGTTATTGGTGACTGTACCAGCGGCCCTCGCATAGCAGGCATTGTACTCTACAGAGTACTTAAGTATCTATATATGACACCTGTCATATATTTAAGAGAAGAAACCTTGGACCTATACTGGGTACAATGATGTAATTATTCGAGGAGTTTCAGAATAGCTTGTGAGTATTAACGTAATTACCATTCATGAAATTTCAGAGCAAATGTTTAAGTATTAATGACTTAAGTGTTACCACAGACAAATCTCTCGTTTTTGAAGCTACGGTAGGTCGATCCCCTATGGCTATGCCTCGGGCTGAACAAATCTACCGCAAACTCCTTGACTTAGCTGCATCATGTGCTACTCAGGCTAAAGCAGAAGGAGTAGAGTCCACACAAATAAACAAGCTAGCTGAGGTATTTGAAAGTAGAGCAAATATACCAAATGTTGCAGTGGATATATTGATAGCCTACATACTAAGACAGGCAGCTAGGAGAGAAAGAGAGAAGCCATTAATTGGTAGAAGAACTGCCGAGAAACTTGTCAAAGCACTTATTGAACTCAAGAATATAGCTCAGCAAAATAACGTGGACGTAGTCCCCATAGTGCGGGAATTCTTGATACTCCTCAGATGGCTTTACGAAGCTATCAAGGTCGTACATCGTGTAACCACAACAGACAAGTTCGATGATCTTATTAGACAAATTGTTAGGCTATCATGATATGCTGGGGTATGACACATGATCATTGATACCGTATTAAGAATACTTGGTTCAGACTTCACGACCCTGGAGAATCTATATGTCATCGAGGGGTTTGCTGTTACAGAAACTGAAGTTGCCGTAGGTGCGCCTGCTGAAGTTTTTTCTACGGTTGATAGACCTATTGTTACTATTACATTGCAGGGTAGGAGAGTTCCCTACATACCTGGTTCATCGATAAAGGGTTCACTTAGAAGTGAGGTAGAGAGGTACTTGAGGGGTTTAGTAGCTTCATTTCTACGGACGGAAGAAGAGAGGAAGGGATTTACCTCAGCTCTTTCTCAAGCTGTAGAGAAGTTGGTGGATGCTGTATGTAATGAACTTAGGTCACTATTGGAAAATAAAGCTGTGAGATCGATTATTGGACTCGATAAAGATGTTGTGATGAAGAAGGCGGAAGATGCAAAGAGGTTGTACAGGGACTTGATTAACAAGGATCCAACAGTTATCTTTGCATGTAATCCTCTTGTGACGAACTTCGAGCATGAGCTTAGGGAGAGGACTACATTAAGAGTTCTAGGAACTGACTACCCGCTATTCTACATACCGTGTGTAATGTGTCAGCTATTCGGCAGTACGGGTGTTGCATCTCATGTAACTTTCTACGGTATGTATCCAGATAGTCCATATGAGGTACCGGTTGAGCATAGGACTTGTGTTAGTATAGATAGGTGTTTTGAGAGGCAGATGCCAGGGAGGTTATTTGACATAGAGTACATCGCACCAGGTACGTTATTCAGATTCCGTATGGAGGTTATGAATCTCGATGTTGAAGCAGGTAAGAAGTATGTAGATTGCTTGAAAAAAGGACCTGACAAAGTTATTAAGTTACTACGTGAGGAACCTCGTGAGTTCTTTAGAGGGTTGAAGGCATACCTGATTTCGCTCATGCTC
>CAZYGV010000128.1:0-4089 GCA_964647155.1 uncultured Thermoproteales archaeon
GGTCGTATCCTCTAAGTACGTCGTCTATGGCTTTGGGTATTCCGAGGTTCACTATGTTGCCTATGTGGTAGAGTAGTGCTATGGTGTGGATGAGTAGTGGTGTGTTTAGTCCTGTTGCTTCTCTTATCCTCTCTAAGCTATCTTGGTAGTCCTGTATGAGGTATGCTGGTGATTCTCTGTATACCTCTATGACTTGTTTCAGTACTTTTCCTATGTCTACGGTGCTTACCTGTACTCTGTAGCTCTTAGGTACTTTACTTCCGTTGATCTCTATCGGTATGGTTAGGGTTATGGTGTTGTTGCTTATCTCTACCTTGGTTTGGTTTAGTAGGTATGTTACGTTTCCTACGGTGATGTGGTTTCCTATTTCTGTGATTGCTTTTGTGAGGTTTCCTGTTTCTAGGTACTTATCGAGTACGTTGCTGCACCTAGTTACTCTTAGTCCTGGGTACTTGATTGCTAGGTATGTTGTGGATATTGCTAGTCCGATGATGAGTATTCCTAGGAATTTCCTTAGTGCTCTATCGTCTATGAGGTACCTACCTAGGAGGAACCACATGAGTATGGTTGCTAGTGGTAGTGGTGACTTCACGAGTAATCCGGCTATTGCCGATGCTATTGTTACTAGGATTAGTAGTATCCTGAGGATTTTGGTTACTGGGGTCACGTGGGGACCCTTTATTCAGTTGATCAGAATCGATTATAGTCTCGTAGAGTGTTGGTTATGTGATTTCATAGAGCTATGTTACTGTACTGTACTACTGATTGATCTAGTGTGTTCCTGTGTTCGGTTGAGTCTGTGTTGGTGTAGGTATGTTATTTAGCTCCCTCTGTACTGTGGTTTATTGGGTGGGTTTTGGTGGGTTGTGTTGTTTGGGTTCCTAGGAGGATTGTTGAGGAGATTGAGAGGAGGGGGTTGTGTGTTGAGGATGTTTTAGTTGAAGTTCTTGCTGAGAAGTTTAATCTTGATTCTCAGAGTGTTGCTGAGGTTCGTCTTGAGCTTGCTGAGAAGTACTTGGAGGAAGCTAGAAGCTATGTTGAGAGGGGTGATGCTGTTCAAGCAAGTGAGAAGTTGTATAAGGTTGTTGAGGAGTGTGTGAGGGCTCTTGCTGAACTCCTTAACCTTCCTGAGGTTGAGAAGGCTAAGAGGTTAGGGAGGTGGTTTACTTGGCTTCTTGGTAGTGCTTCTTCGAGGGCTTCTAAGGTGCTTGGTGAGCCGAGGATTGAGTTTGTCTGGGGTATTGCGTATGACCTACATGTCTGGGGTTTTCATGAGGTGAAGTACGGTATTGATGTTGTTGAGATGAGATTTCCTCATATTGAGTGGCTTCTACGGTACACTAAGGAGAAGGTGAAGGAGCTTTCGAAGGGTTCTCAGAGGTAGCTTAGTGTGTTTAGCTACCTTAATTTACCTGTTAACTCATTTACTGATTGAGGTGGGAAGAGTGGAGTTCACTGTTATTGAGGTTCCTGATGTTGTTTATGAGGTCCTTGCTCGAAAGGCTAAGTACTTGGGTAGGACGGTAGTAGATGTGATTGTGGACTCTGTAATTTCTGATCTCGATCCTGAATCCAGAGTTGAGGTGTACCTCAAACTCCATGATAAGTACCTTAGCGATGCTGAGGATCTGTATAGGAGAGGTGACCTTACTCAAGCTAGTGAGAAGTACTAGGGTGCTGTCTACGCTATCTTGAGTGCTATTGCCGAGTCGAGAAGGTTGCCACATTTTGGACATGGTCATTTTGAGGAATTGATTGAGTTACTTAGTGAGGAGCTTAATGACCGTGAGTTACCTAAGCTCTTCGCTAGTGCTGAGAGATTTCACGCAAATTTCTACCATGGTTTTCTCAGGAAGTTTGGATTTGAGATTCATCGTGAAGACGTGCTTAAGCTAGTTGAGAAGCTTCGTAATTACCTAACTAAGCTTAGGAGTACTCGGTGCTAGGTCTACTAGGTACCCCATTCTCAACTCTAGATGTGTGGGGTAACTTAAAATGAAGGACAGATCATCTATGAATGTCATTGATAGGCTCAAGAAGGTTTTCATCAAGTATCCTCAGGTTCTCCTAGCGTATCTCTACGGTAGCTATGCTAGGGGTTTTCCTAGTCCATTAAGTGGTGTCGATATAGCTATCTTGACTAGTGATCGTGGTGTAGTGCTTGATCTCGTAGCTGATGTAGCTAGAGAACTCAGTGTACCTGAGAGTCAGGTATCGATTACTGACTTGGAGCTTATGGATCCTCTAATTAGGTTGAAGATACTTCGTGAAGGTGTTGAACTTGTTAATAGGGGTGTTGATACTCGATCACTTCTCCCTCGTGATCAGTCCTATGTCGAGGTCTATGAACTTGAGGAGAGGTCGAGTTCTCTAAGTTGGTTGAGAGGTGATCCTATAGATATTGTCCTGATTAGGGATGTAGTTGCTAGAATTCATGAGGATGTTCGTGATCTAGAGGAGTTACTTAGCTTTGGTTTTGAGAGGGTTATTGGTGATAAGCATTTGAGGAAGTCCTTTGAGAGAACGATGCAGACTCTCATAGAGTCTATGGTGGATCTACTGAGACATATCGTAGCTGGATTGAATCTGGGTGTAGCGATGTACTACAGGGACTACGTTGATTTTGCTGTTAAGGGGGGTGTCATCTCTAGCGATGTAGCTGAGCAACTACGGAGATTCATACCGATTAGACATGCGCTAGTACGCAGATACCGTAGTCTGGATTACGAGAAGTTATGGGGTGAAGCTCCTAAACTAGTACAGTTAGCTAATCAACTAGTTAGTGAAGTTAGGGAATTCCTGAAGAGGAGATTGGGGCTCAAGGTATAGAGGATCTACTCCCTAAGTACTACCGATATGACGTCTCTTGGTGTTACCTTCTCACATTGCTTACTCACCATAGTCTTCAGAATCCAGTAGTAGATAGGTACCTGAAAACTCCACACCTTACCTACCCAAGGTTCACTTGGTACTTTACTCAATTTCCGTAACCTCGCATCAACACGAATCACAACATTATTCCTGAGAAGGAACTCACATAATCTAAATTCAGGAGATACCTCATCTGGTACATAAGGTACCAACTCATCTACACTCTCAGTAATGGTACGTAGGTAGTCAAGTACTCCAATCCTAGCAGCATACCTATAGACATCCCTCATCAACTCAATCCTAGCAGATACGTATTCACTAACATTCCAATTGAAATCCCTCAAACACTTAACCTCTCTTGGATTACCACCAGTTAATCTCCATAGTAGCTCAGTACTTAGACTAGGTGGGATATCTAACCTACTGAGTAAGAGATCATGTGCTTCTCTCGGTAAGTTCCACAGTAAGTACACGTACATGTTCTTACCAATTTCACGAAGAAAGTACTGCATAGCTGTTTGCTCACTAGTCAGTACGATAGAGTATAGAGACTCTAAACCAACTTCATCTCTAATCTCAAAGATCTTCATACTCATACACGAGATGAAATCTCTAATACTCAACCTGTACTTCTCGAGAGATCTAGTAACCTCATCGATAATGAGTAGAAAGACCTTACCCTCCAACTCAGTAACTCTCCTCAACTCGGTAAAGAGTTGATACAGGTAAAGAGGTATCTTAACCACATCACCAAGAACTTCAGAAATGAGCTTCATCAATACCTCACTCACTTTAGTATGAAGTGGGTAAACTACCTTACCGATCTCCTCCTGAGTAAGATCTACATATACCGCAATGTAGTTACCCACCTTACTGAGGGCATGGACAATAGCTCTAGCAAATTGACTCTTACCACAACCCCAAGGACCTGTAACAACCATTAGATGCTCGTAACCTCTACCACGAATATACTCACCAAGTAACTTACCAACCTCAAACTCTCTATCGACAAAACCAATACCTAGATCAGGAACAACATAATCCCTAACACCCTCAACAACAGCACGTAAATCCAACTCCATAAAACCACCTAGAAGATGTAGCTGAAGTACTTCTCCACACGAAATCTATCACAAGCTACTCTTCTCCTCTCTCTTTTCTCTCCATTGCTTGCTTTCTCAATGCTTCACCCACCTTAATACAGGCGTAGATATGGAG
>CAZYGV010000129.1:0-4088 GCA_964647155.1 uncultured Thermoproteales archaeon
AAAGGTACTAAGGAACAAGTACTGAAGTACTGTGGCGCTGATGTCGATAAGGTGTGGAGAAATGCTAGGTTAGCTAAAGAGCTAGGTCTTCATGTAGAGATCATTGTACTCGTGGTTACTGGTGTGAACGACGATGAGAACTCAATTAGGGAAATAATTGAGAGACATCTTAAGGAGGTTGGTCCCTATACACCAATTCACTTCAATAGGTACTACCCAGCTTATGAATATCATGAACCGCCTACGAGAATTGAGGTACTAGACTTCGCCTATAGATTAGCTAGGAAGGAAGGTATTGCGTATGTCTATGTAGGTAATGTCCCGGGACATCCAGGTGAACATACTTACTGTCCTAATTGTGGTGAGTTACTAATCAAGAGATGGCACTACACTGTCATTAAGTACAGGTTAACTGAAGATAAGAGATGTCCTAGGTGTGGCACTGAGATTCACGTAGTTGGAAAGTACGTGAACAAAGCTAGATTATTCGCTTAGTATTAAATTAGTAACTCAGGTATTTGCTTCTTCAATTCTCGTTCTAGACATCTAAAGAGGAACAGAGCTATAGTCATCACAGCAATGAGATGTAGTACGGAGATCACTATGAGATCTACGTAGCTCCATTCTCTGAAACCAGTCAAGTACCTAAGTATTGTAGCAGGTACTGTACCTGGGTTAATTACTACAAGAAAACCCTGAGAACCAAATACCCTAGGCGGTGCTATTGTACCGATCACTAGTACAAATTGAACTATGTTGACCCAACCTGTCGGTATCTTCACCTTAGTATAGAGGAGTTGTGTTAGAGCAAATACTAGGTATGCCGATGCAAAAAGTGTTAGTACGAATAGAGGTACAAGTAGTGGATCTAGTTTAGGTAGTAATAAGACTCCAGTATATGCATAAATGAACACTATAAGGACTACGTATGCCAATATTGCTGTCACCAATTCCCTAAAGATGTACCCAACAGCTAGATTCCTCATCTTCAATCCACATTCCCAATAGAAGTAAAGTACTCCCTCTCTAACACCATGCCTAAGTAGGCCTGCACCAATCCACATCATGCTGCTGAGAACAAAGTACACAAAACAACCAGGTACGTACATAGCTGCTGCTTTGATAGTAATTCCTGAGTAGAGAACTATTGGTAGTATGATAATGGAGATCCAGAATACGAAGTTAAGTACAATGCTTACTTCAGAGTACCATACGTACTTGAACACAACCTTGTACTGAAGATATGTGAAGAGAGCTGAACGTATAATGTCGCTTCTAAGTTCATTCAATAACTTTCTTACATTCTCCTTAAACATAGGATACCCTCCCTCTTGAGTACGTACTCACAGCTCCTAGCTAGGTACATAGTTGCTATTACGTAAATTGTAGCTACGAATGTGAGTAGCACTATAGGTACCTGAGTACTAAGACTTCTAAACACGAGAATTAGCTTAGCAATTTCCATGATGTATGGTACTGGTGTCGTGTATGCGAAGTACCGAAGCATCGCTGGTATTAATGAGAGAGGTATGTAGATTCCAGATGCTAGTAGAATTAGTGGTAGCAACCAATTGCTTACTATCCATACCTCACTCGTCCTCAATAACCTTACAATAAGTAGACCAATAGTGTAGCCGTAGATCATTAACACTGACATAGCTACTACAGCTATGGGTAAGTACATGAGGTACAGCATCACTGACTTAACTACGCCAATAAGCGGTATGGTTGCTGGTACTAGGTAGATCGTAGATATAACTGCTTGAAGAGGTGCTACAGCTAGCTCAGCTAGTACGTACCTACTCAGTGTAGTGTACTTCAGCACTGAATACAATACCTCGTGAACATCATCTTCAGCAACCCAGTAAGCTGTCGAAGTACCTATGGCAGTTATTGAAATGATCGATGAGAAATACAGCATTAGAGCTAGTAACTCACTTAGATTCTCTATGGGAAGATTCGTCAGTAATCTAAATCGCTGAAGTACTTGACTAGGTGAGGTAACTGCTGCTGGTGCATATACGATTGCTAGGGAGAATATTATTGGTATGATGTAGAGTGATATCATTGCGTACATACGCCTTTTCAGCACTCTAGTATCTCTGTAGAGCACAGCCATAACTACTGACCACATACTACCTCACCAAAGCCAAGTATAGATCTTCTAATGTAGGTTCTATGATCTTGACATCTAGCACTTTGATACCGTAGGTACGAAGTACATCGAATACGTTACTGGAAATGTACTCTCTACTACCTGCAACGTACAGTACTATACGGTACTGATTTTCAGCTATAGCCTCAACACTTGATTTCTCCAATTTCAATCTACTACCTATTGCGGCTAATAGAGGCTCAACATCACTTTCCCCTGGGGCATGGACATTTATCTCCACTCTATGTACAAGACCAATCTTCTCACGAAGAGATTGTGGTGAACCACTTGCCACCACTACACCACGATTAATCACGGTTATCTTACTAGCTATCTGTTCTATTTCAAACATATTATGCCCTGTCACGAGAATGGTTTTACCTCTCTTCGCTAGGTCAAGTATGAGGGAACGAACAAATCTAGCACTATGAACGTCTAGTCCTAGAGTAGGCTCATCTAGGAGTAGTACCTCTGGATCATCTATGAGTACCTTAGCTATCGATAATCTAGCTCTCATACCCATACTATAGCTGAGGTAGGATCTATTTGCTGCATCCTTCAAACCAACTAATTCAAGAACTTCACGAACTCTAGCCTTTGCCTCTCTCCTAGGTAGTCCTCTAAGTAGTGCATAGAACATTAGGTTCTCATAACCTGTTAGATATGGATAAAATCCCTTAGATACATCCAGTACAACACCCACTAGTCTTCTCACAGTATCCGCTTCCTTCGTTACGCTATGCCCTAGTATGTAGGCATCTCCTGAGTCAGGTAACAGTAGTGTAGCAAGTATCTTGACCGTAGTTGTCTTACCTGCTCCGTTCGGTCCCAATAGTGCATGAACTTCCCCTCTATCTACAGTAAAGGATATCCCCTTTAGCGCCTCTACTACAGATGTTCTTCGTCTAAAGACACCACTCTTGACAATATACCTCTTAACTACCTTGTCCACAACGATTGCAGAATCCATTACCTACACCTTACATCGATTACTAGATCACCAGTGAGAAAGCTTCACAATCATAAAGCTTACTCACATTACATCGAGTTGGTGCATGTGTAGAGTACTTCATACAACACCTAAATCAGTGACCGGTAGTTCATCAACATTCAGCGTCCACCAAATCTCATCATGTTAACAAGTTAACCGATCAACTTAACGCAACCACACTACGTAAGATCAGTGTCTGAGACAAAAGCTTTCTCATAAGCTACGTAACTCCTATACCAGCAGTGATAGAGAAATACCTCGCACATCATATACTCAATACCTAGAGATTGCTTCTCTGCTGCTTCTCTCATTGAAGGTGATGACTATTGATTGTTGCTGTGTATTCAGGTTCGTGTAGAGGTGTTGGTAAGTCTCTCATAGCTGCGTACTTAACGTTGATGCTTGGTCAGTATACCAAGGTTACGCTACTTGACTTTAGTGAATTTGGTGCCTCTAAGGTGTTAGCTGATTCTAGAGCTCAATCACTTGAGTGTGTTCTCGATGAGCTTTATGAAGGTCTCTCCCCCTGTGTTCTGGAGTTACGTACTGAACTACGTGGCATTACCTCTAGGTTTACTGTTCTCTCCGGTAATGTCTACTGTCTTAGCTACTTGCTCGAGAATACTACTCTCTTCAAGTCCTTAATGAGGACTCTACAGTCTTTTATTGTTGTTTGTGATCTCCCATCTACATCTTCGAGATTTAGTGAGGATGTCTGCGCTGAATTTGTTAGGTTGTGTGATTTAGTGTTGTTGATTGTTGATTGTGGTAGATGCTGTGTTGATGAGGTTCGTCAGTTGCTTAGTGATTTCGAGGAATTTCGTGGTGATCTTGTTGTTGTATTGAATAAATTTGATGTTGCTTCACCTTCTTCATGGTTGCTTTGGGATCTTACTGAGTTGATGATTGAGGTCTCAGGTATGTGTTCTTCGTGCTCTCTTG
>CAZYGV010000130.1:0-4027 GCA_964647155.1 uncultured Thermoproteales archaeon
GAACTATTGGTTTCGTGTTTCAGACCTTTAACCTAGTTCCATACCTCTCTGTTGTTGAGAATGTTGAGTTACCTGCTGCTATTGCTGGTGTACCTAGGCGTACTAGGAGGGAGCGTGCTCTCAAGCTTCTTGAGGTCGTTGGTCTTGGTGATAAAGCTCATAAGAAGGTTACCGAGCTGTCTTCCGGTGAGCAGCAGAGGGTTGCTATTGCTAGAGCTCTCATGAATGATCCTCCCATAATTCTCGCTGATGAGCCTACTGGTAATCTCGATGTTAAGAATACCGAGATTGTTGTTTCTCTGTTCAGAAGGTTGTGTGATGAGTTTAGTAAGACCATCGTCATGGTTACTCACAATCTTGAGTTGATTAGGTTCTGTGATAGGGTGATTAAGCTTCGTGATGGTAGAGTTGTTGGTATTGAAGTTGTTAGGAGGTGATTGTGGTGAGGTGGACTAGGTTACTTCTCGTAATCTCCATTCTAGTCCTAATTGTCTTCGCTACCTCTACACCTGTTCTCTGTCTAGATCAGCATGTGAAGAAAGTACCTAAGAAAACTAGAGAGGAGTCACCGAAGTACCCTATTGATGTTGTTTGTGTTAGGTGGTTGAGCTGTGTTGGTCCTGGTGATTCTGGTGTGCTCGAGGTTGTTCTCAGGAATGTTGGTTACTCACTAATTTGCTCTGTTGTTGCTGAGCTGAGGTTACCTAGTGGTTTCTCCTCTATCGATGGTAGTGACGTGGCTATCAGCTACTACTCAGTACCTGTATCTCTAGGGTCTATATTTAGCTTGAAGTTCAATATCTTGGTAGCTGACTACCTTGAACCTGGTACTTACTATGGTACTCTAGTGCTGAAGTGCTACACGAGGTATGGTGAGAGTACTCACGTACTTGGAGTAGCGATACCACTCTACGGTAGAGCTATCGTAGATGTCGTATCGACTACTAGAGAGGTTACACCATACAGGATTGAGAATGTGACACTAGTTGTGAGGAATCTCGGTACAGCACCTGCTTACGGTGTTGAGCTAGCTATAGTGTCTACAGCTGGTGGTTCCTGCGTTGGTCGTACAGAATTCGTGATTGGTGTCTTGAAACCTGGTGAGGAGAGAGTTATTGAGATTCCTGTAATAGCTATGGGTCAGGAGAGGAGAAGTAGCTTAAGTCTACAGATCTCGATAAGCTACAAAGACTTACTCGGTAATGTTAGGAGTATCACCAGAGTTGTAGCTATACCAGTTAAACCCGTTCACTACATTTCACCACTACGTATTAGCGTTAATGCAACTAGACTGTACATGGGTAGGGAAAACGCTGTACTACTAACCGTGAAGAATATCGGTTCACAGGTGCTGAGGGATGTTCAGCTAAGCATATCATCAGCTTCACCACTGCAACTACTCACCAAGCAGCTACATGTCTTCAGAGACTTAAAACCAGGAGAGAGTAGGGCTGTATCTATCGAGATCTACGTTCCATCAACAAGTGTACAGGTAGGTTACCTTCACGTCACGGTGAAGTACTTAGACGAGAGTTCAGGTATTGTCGGTACTTACAGTGAATCCATAGCATTCACCTTAGTTGGCTTAGTAGAGTTCAAGGTAGTTGACATTGTTCAATTACCTGAAGTAGCTACCGTAGGCAAACCGGCATCCGTAACGATAACGTTGGTCAATGTCGGTACTACAACAGCTACAGCAACCTACATAACTCCAGTAGAGACAGAGTACGTAAAACCACTAACTAGATCAACATTCATAGGTAATGTACAGGTCAATACACCAACAACATTCACGGTCAGCTTCATAGTTGAGAAGGTACCCAGCAGTGACAGCACTACACTACCTCTTGTCATCACCTACATGGATAACCTGAGAATGGAGCACAATGTAACGATATCGATACCTATCAAGGTCAGTACATCGCCAGTGGCCTCAACTCATAGTGAAGCGAGTAGGGTAAGGAGTTTACCCACCATACATACCCCACCACTCATCACAGTACTAGCAATTACCTTGATAGCAGCTGTAGTCCTACTGTATCTCGTGGTATTTAGGAGGAGGAGAAAGTGAGGTTCAGTGATGTAGTTTACGTAGCTTGGAAACAGTTAAGTGAGAGGAAACTTAGATCAGCTCTCATAATCTTAGCTATTTCCATTGGTGTTGTCGCTGTTGTAGCTGTTACAGCACAGGTAGAGGGGTTGAAAGCTAATGTCCTGTCTGTACTGGAGAAGCTAGGACCAACAACGATATTCATACGTCCTACACCGAGGTACTTCCTCTCTAATGTCGATGTTGCTAGGTTACTAACTATTGAGCATGTGAGAGATGCTGTACCCATAGTTCTTGAACGTGTTACAGTTGTCGTAGGTTCAGAGACCATAACCACGACAGTCGTAGGTATCGACTCCAGTAAGCTAGGTTCTGTACTCGGTGAGGTGAGACTCCTCGAGGGAACTACGTACATAGACGCTCCTGTACCAGCAGCGTTAGTCGGGTACAACATAGCTTTCGACTCAGCTACAGGTGAGAAGAGAATAGCTATTGCACAGAGCTTGATAGCGAGGAGAGGTATCCACTCAATACCCCTCACAGTTGTGGGGATACTAGATACCTACGGTGCAGCACCATTCATATCACCTGATGACAGTATCTTCGTACCACTGAAGTACCTTCTATCACTTAGGAGGAGACCAATGTACGACCTCATCATGGTTAAGGTGGATAGTGCTGAGTACGTAGACGAAGTTGTTGCACTCATTAGGGTACTCTACGGTAGGAACGTACACGTAATATCGCTCAAGTTCATCACGACACAGATCATGAGCGCACTAACTGCAATAACAGTCTTCGGCCTCAGCGCTGCTGTAACTGCATTCATAGCAGCATCCTTCGGTACAGCTAACGTAATGACGATCTCAGTTCTCGAGAGAACGAGGTTAATAGGTACACTGAAGGCAATTGGTATGACTGACGCTACAGTACTCCTAATGTACATCGTACAAGCACTCATACTCGGTGTACTAGGTGCTACGGTCGGTGTACCACTTGGAGTAGGGTGCGCCTACGTACTCAACACCATACTATCAGAGTACATACCAGCACCAGGACCACCACATAGACCGAGAGGACCAGGATTGGTATTCAAGCCAGTGTTCACACCTGAGTACATAGCGTTAGCTGTGGTCCTGGCAATAGCATCAGCTCTAGTAGCTTCTGTGTACCCAGCCTGGAGAGCAGCGAGATTGAGACCAGCAGAAGCCTTAAGATATGAGTAAGTAGTCACCTCCATGGTGGTAAAGTGCGAGATCCCAATAAGTGGTTCCTAGAGTTCTTCGACGAACTATACTACAAGACCTATAGACCTCACGAACCTGAAGATAGGAATAGACAGGAAGCAGAGTTCATAGCTAAGGTACTAGAACTGAGACCAGGATCAAGAGTACTCGACCTAGGTTGTGGCTACGGTAGACACATAACTTACCTAGCTAAGATGGGTTGTAGAGTAATTGGTCTTGACCTAAGTAAGTACCTACTAGCTAAAGCACTTGAGAGAGTACATGAGTTCAAAGTACAGAATTTACTCGACCTGATTAGACAAGACATGAGGAGGATAGGACTTAGACAGTACTTCGATGCATCATACATGTTCTACACAACATTTGGATACTTCACAGATGAGGAGAATGAGGTAGTTATTGAGAATGTAGCAAACCTACTGAAGAGAGGTGGAAGGTTGCTGATAGATCAGTTAAATCCAGTACCACTCCTCGTAGCTAGCTACTACCTACAGATGAGAGGTAGTGATGTGAGGAGAATTTGGTGGGAGAGTGGAAACTACATAGTTCTAGAGGAGGGTAGGTTAGACCTAGTCTCAGCTAGGTACCTAATGAAGAGGATGTTCATAGATAAGGAGACAGGTAAGGTAGTTGCTGTGAGAGAGGCATCAATTAGAGCGTATACACCTAAGGAACTGATTGACTTACTCAGTAGGTACGATCTCGAGGTTGAGAAGCTGTATGGTGACTA
>CAZYGV010000131.1:0-3925 GCA_964647155.1 uncultured Thermoproteales archaeon
CTTATGTACTTCGTACCAGTAATATCCGTTACCAAGGTTTTACTGGTGACTATTGCCTTGAACGTTACTTTTCCATACATCTTCTCACTTAACTTCTCAACCTAAAGTCTCTTAAATACGTACCTCCTCTCGGTAACCTTATCACCAAGTAACTCGTATCCATGTACTTGAACTTCATCTTGTGTGAATTCCATAATTACATACGATGGTATTAAGCTACCTCCCCCTCCACTGTAGACTCCAGTTGCTGAACCTGGATTAACGAGTAATGCTCTCCTTCCGTTACTGAGTATTACTTCCTGAATTGAGAGGACGTGTGTATGTCCGTGAATTAGTATATCAACATTCATTTCCTCGGCAATTCTCGATAACTTCTTCACATCTCCTCTAGGATATACCTCTGAGCCATGAGTGAGACCAACTCTAAATCCCTCTATCTCAACTACAGCTCTAACTGGTAAATCCTCAATGTAGTCCATATTACCTCTAACAGCTATGAAGTTTCTACCAGCTTTTCTAACGTACTCTCTTGTCTCCTTAACAACAAAGTCACCAGTACACAGCACATAGTCAAATCCATTCCTCTCAATGACCTCCCTTATGGGTGTTGGTATGTATCTTGCTCTCGTTGGTATATGGAAATCACCAATAACAAGGACTTTAGTAACCATGCTACTCCCCTAGTGTGGTGAAGTAGGAGGGTGGTTAAAAGGAGTAAAAATACTTGGCTTGACTTACTTTAAACTCACTGTTCGTTGTAGGTCTATGCCTTCTTGACTCTCTCTAGAACTATCTCGATTGTGCTTACTACTCTTTCTTTTCCTGGTTCTCCTACTTTCTCACTACCGATCTTGATGTCCTTGATCTCTACTTGACCTGGTAGGAACCTTGTTCTAACGATCTCAGCTGTATCAACAGCCTTCGAGATAGCTCTACCTCTAGCCTTAATTACAACTCTATCGAAGCCTTGGTTGAACTGTATTACTGTTGCTAGTACGTAGTTCATCGTTGGTTTCTGACCTACTAGTATTACTCCTTCGGTTGGTTTTGCTTGCTGAGCCATACTCGGTGCCTCCTTACACTACTTTCACGTGGTGTGGGTTGGGGATTTATTTAAGTTTTTGCCTAGGTTAGTTCTTGGCCTTAACTTAAATTACTCTATGAATTTCGGTCTTTCGCTCAGCGATATTATTGGTATGTGGATCCAGCCGGGTCTTGAACCATCACTAAATGTTACTATTTCGTGCTCATCCACTTTGACCAGTATGTACTTCGCCTTTATTGGTTCCTGTGTCTCGTAGTAGTAGAACATTGGTACTCCGTAGTACTTATAGTAGTCTCTGTATATTGTTAGGATCCCGTAGATGTGCTTATCTCCTTCTTTGTAGTGTACGATGTAGACGTTGTGTCCTAGGTATCCAGGACCTACAAGTGCTGCTGCAAATCTAGCTAGATCTTCGAGTGAGCTGACCTTGATCTTGACTACCGGTGGTAACTCAATTTTCTCATCCTTACCTGTGCTCATGATTTTACACCACTACCTTAACCTTACGGTTACTCTCACGCTACCCGGTATATTTCTAAGTAGTTCTTTCCCTTCAATAATCTCACCAAGTACATTACATGAGGGTGTTAGGGTCATTTCTTGAAGAGCTATGACTATGTACTTTCTAAGTGGCCAGTACGCTAATTGACCTTCCTTAATCTTTGTATGTGGTATTCTTCCTTCTCTTCCTATTCCAAGGTCACAGAGTATGTATAGGAACTTATTTCCTGCATTATACATTATTGATGAGAGAGGTAACTTGCTAACTAATCTAGATAGTGTCAGTGGTGAGTGAAAGCGATATAATCTCGCTACAATTACACCAATGTTCTCCACATGCAGTTCAACATCGTAGTATTCACGTATCATGGAGCCCAACTCGTTTTCAATAACATCAAGAAAGTCTTGGTTACTTTTACTTTTCACTAGTTAACTGAGCAGTATTCCTAGAGTAAAAGTCTTTTGTTAGTTTCTCCACTAGGTATTATCGATGTATTCAGAGGAACTTAAGCAGCTAATCGAGAAGTTGAGAACTGCCTCTCGTCAGGATAGAGCTGTTAGAGAATTCATCAAGGAATTGGGCAAAATCGTACAGAATAAGTTTGGGTGTAAGGTCATAAGTATCGATCTAGGTGAAAAGCAGCCTCTCATGCTGTATCTAGAGACTAAAGAGCGTAGTACTTACGACAATGTAAATAACTTCATAAATGATATCTTGGGCAAGGTGAGTTCTGAAATTGGTCTCTCAGTAAGTAGAAAGGATATGAGAGAAGATACTCACTTCTTCATTCAGAATCATTGGATTTGTGTTAAGCTAGTTGAGTAATCAGTAAAGCTGGGGTTCCTCACCTCTCAGACCCCTGTACTCTCATCACTACCGCTCTACTACGTCTCTCCAACTCAATAATTTTTCTCGCTAACTCTTCTTGTTCCTTCCAGCAACCATCTAACTTACCACCTCTCTCTAATCTAAGTAAAAACTGCTTGAACCAATTAGGTAACTCTCTAGGTACTGAACCCCAGTACGGTGTTCCTGGCAGTGGTAGTAAGTAGTGTGCTCTAATCTTGACTCCTCTCTTCACTAGCTCCTTAATAACATTCATTGACCTCTCTAGATCTTCATCTGTTTCCTCAGGAAATCCAAAGAGAAAATCAACGTACGGCTTAAACCCATACTCGATTACTAGATCAACAGCTCTATACACATCATCAACAGTGTGACCTCTTCCAATTAGCTGCAGTACTCTATTACTACCGCTCTGGGCACCGAGTGCAATTCTCCTATTGGACACGTACTTTGAAACTACATCAAGTACTTCTTGCGTAACTGAGTCCGGTCTTACTTCACTAGGGAATGTACCTAGAAAGACCTTCATACCTGTTTCTCTAACTGACTTCAAGAGATGCTCAAGTTTATTAGGTCTTGGCTTCCTACCATCGGGTGAGCCATACGCAAATCCATTGGGTGCTATGAACCTGATGTGAGTAAATCCCTTAGACCTATAGTACCTACAGTACTTGACGATGTACTCTATGCTTCTGTACCTCGGTGTAAATCCATGAATTCTAGGTGTTTGACAGTATTTGCATCCCCAAGGACAACCCCTCATGATCTCTATTGGTGGGTAAAGTCCATGAGTTTCTGAGTATGGTGGGTATTCATCGAGATTCTCAATCTTTGGTCTATATCCTGTGAATACAGCTCGGTCTCCATCTCTATACCAGATGCCTCTAACCTCCGCTATATCTAAGCCATGTACTATACAGCTAAGTAACTCAGGTAGTGTCTCCTCTCCCTCACCATGAACGACAATGTCAAACCCCAGATCTAGGGTGCCAACTGGGTCACCTGTTGCATGAGGTCCACCAGCAACGAGTAGCAACTTATCTCTTAACCTCTCCTTAAGTTCTCTTAACTTTGTGAACTCCTCTAGTAAATTCACCACCTGTGTTGTCATGAGTGAGTACGCTAGTACAATGACATCAGCATCACTGAATCTGAGTACCTCGCTAACATCACTTATCAGCACAGTAGATATGTGCCTACTTGCTTCACTCTTCTCTACTGCAGCTAGGAGATATGCAATGCTATTTACATTATCCCTGAAGTACCTGAAAGCTAGGATACACCTCATGGCTTGAGTACTGCATCACCAACTTCAATAGCTCTCTTATACTCTAGACTTAAGTCAACTAATTTCTTCAGCACTTCAGGATACTTCTTAATTAACTCGTCTACTAGGTGAAGGTACCTAGCTACTCTGATGGATTCTGGACTAATCTCAACAACTCTATCGTATATGACGACGTAATGTCTCCTGGGTATTGGATTACTGAGTATGTATATTGCTTCGTTAACTGCTGCATGTATTTGGAAGC
>CAZYGV010000132.1:0-3880 GCA_964647155.1 uncultured Thermoproteales archaeon
AAGGAGCTAGTTCCTTACCGAGGTAGTGAAGCACTACATCTATGAAACCCATAGCATAAGGATACTGAGATACGTACTTAGCAATGCTCTTAACGCATTCTGGTGCATGAGCAGGTACACCACTGTACGGGCTATACCTTAGCATTTCTAAATCTACTTCGCTATCACCAACTGCAAGAACATCATCTAGATGTAAACAAAGCCTCTCCAATACAAGGAGTAGTGCCCTGTACTTACTAGTAGACCTTGGTTTGAGGTGAAAGGAGTAACCTGTGTAAACTAGCTCGAGATCTGGGTACTTCTCTAGAACACTCCTCGATCTAAGCAGAATCTCATTAATTAAGGACTTAAATCTAGGTCTAAACACAACATCTGTTAACCGAGCAAAAGAAGTGACACTCTCAATAATTAGGTCACGTAGTATATTACGTAACTCATTCCATACCTCAAGAACGAGATCTCTCTTAGCCAATACCTCAACCGTACCATTGATGTAGATGACACCACCGTTCTCAGCAATTACAGGACCTGAAGTACCTAGGTACCTACGTAGAGAGAGAAGAGTTGGAAGAGAAGCACCAGATGCGAGGATTACCGAGATACCTTTCTCCTCGAGAGTACGGAGAAGAGAAATAGCTCTCAAATCAAGTCTTCCCCTTGAATCCGTTAAAACACCATCAACATCAGTCACGAGAACCCTAATACCCATAACCACAACTATACATCATTAAAGCTAGAGAGCTAGTAAAGATTTCGCTGGATACACAGCAAAATCGCTGCGACGAACGAAGATGAACTCCACATAGCAACCACTCACAACAATAGCAATTAAGGAGAAATCACTGATCTCGCTCAATCTCGATCTAAGCACTAAGTACGATGCTACTAAACCAAGTAAATTCAGTGGAACAATAAACACCCAGAAATCAGCTGTGTGAAATTCAGAAATAGGTACTGCAACACCCTCCGATAGCTCGAGTAGGTACGTTATAGCTAAGTAACCACGAGTTTCCTCAAGCTCTACATCAAGTACCTCGACACTAAGCTCTTCAAGTAGTTCTCTAGCTAGCAGAGACAACACCCACTAGTAAAGTACCTTAATGTGTTTTTAAGGGGGTGACACTTTCACTCAACTCTCTCCCTTAGGCTCCTTAGGTTGTGAGAGATTAGAAAGTACATAGCTATTGTAGTCAATTCCTTCTCTACAGTATCAGCTATCTTAGTCACATCATCAAACCTATGTACTTCTGAGGCTCTCTTCACATCACGAACACCCTTCAGCAATGTTAGGGCTAGCTCAAGAGCTATCGGACATAGCCTACACTGTGGAGTTGACATACGTACTTTGAGTTCATTACATAGCTTCTGCACATGACTTAGGTACACCATGTAGTCCTGTCTAAGAGTATCAAGGTACCTACTACAGTGCTTACAGAGGTAATTCATTTCATTGAAACAGTGACTGCAAACCAACCTTCTACATCTAGGACATACATGCGTAGCTTCTCTCTCACCACAGATCTCACACTTCATGAGGAAGCACCTAAGTTCAAGTTTACGATGACAGAGTAATTAATTAACTACCTAGGAAGCCTTAGTTGTAGGACTTTAGTAAGTATTGTGAGGTGTAGATATTTTGTCTCTTGAGCGTTTCAAGGAGCATGTTGAGAAAATAGCTTCAACAATACTTAAGACAGGTGTTAGTGAGTGCTTGTTGGTCCATCATGATGATGCAGATGGTGTTGTATCGGCTGCGTTAATGAAGTTAGCACTTGAGACAAGAGGGTTTAGGGTTAAGACTATTTGTGTTGAGAAGGTTCTTCCTGAAATTATTGAGAAGGTACATAGTGTGAGTAAGGGTTTCGTCATGTATGTTGATCTTGGGTCACCTCACTTAGTTAAGATCCATGAAATCTCTAGGAGAATTGGTCGAGATAACTTAGTTGTCGTAGTTGATCACCACGATTTTCCCGATGAGTGTAAAGTAACTGAGCTTAACCATGTTCTTCACCTGAACCCAGAGCTATTTGAGTTCTCTGGTGAGAAGGATGCTTCTGCTTCCATAGTTACGTATTACCTAGCTCGTGCTATAAGTAGTGAGGTCTCTGCGTTCTCGTACCTACCTGTAGTTGGTGCGGCCGAGATAACTGGTAACCTTTGGTTAAGTGCTTTGGGTAGAGAAATCTTGCGTGAGTGCTTCAATAGGAGGACCGTTGTTGTTAGGAAGTACAGAGGTAGGGAGGATTACTTCATTGATTTTCACGGATATAGAGATAGCTACAGATCGCTCTCAGCTAAGTTAACTACCTTAGCAGCTATTGGCTACTACCAGCGAGGGCCAGAGATGGCTATCGATGTCTGTATCCATGGTCTCCACGATCTTGCTCTTGATATGGTTGAGAAATTGCAGAGACTAAGAGATACTAAGTTCAAAGAAGCACAGGAACTTGTTGAGAAGGAGCTTAAGGTACTTAGATCTGTCCAGTGGTTTCATGTAGGTAATCTCTTCAATGGTCTTGGTGTCAAGGTTATTGGTCTCTTCACCTCTTACCTTAGGTATAGGAGGAAGGACTTGATTAAGGAGGATAAGTACATTGCCGGTATGATGTACATGAGGAGAGAAATACCAGGACTTGGCGAGCTAGAACATGACTACACTAAGGTGTCATTCCGGGTAACGAATCTACTCGAGAAGTTAGTTAGTGAGGGTAAGGCTAAACCTCTGTCAGAGGTAATTAGGTTGTGTATGGAGTTTGGTGGTGTTGGTGATGGTCATGCATTTGCTGCTTCTGGTGTTATCTTGCGTGGACGTGAGGAGGAGTTCATCAGTAAGGTAGATGATGCCCTACTTAGCCGATGATGTGCCTTACGCCAGCGTGAGATCAGTGATCGAGCTTGGGCAGGCTGAGGCTATAGCGCTATTGGTGAGATCATGGTGATGCCAGATATACGTAGGTGTACTGTCTGTGGTGCCTTTACTGAAGACGAGGTACACTGTGGGAAACCTACTAGGATATTCTTATCGGGTAGTAGACGTGAGATGTTGAGTAAACTCATGTCAGGATTGCTCAGGCACTTTCCTCAGGTTGTAGGACTGAGATTAGATTGTGAAGGGTTTGTCGATATTGATGAACTGGTTGAAGCTATTCGTAAGAGGTGGCGTAATAGACATCTTTACCAGTGGGTCACTAGAGAGCACGTGATTGCTGTAGCTCAGCTAGATCCCAAGGGTAGATTTGAGATCGTTGGTAACAAGATAAGAGCTAGGTATGGTCACAGCATTAGGGTCAAGATAAGCTACATTGAGGATCAAGAAGTGAAGGTGCTATACCATGGTACAGCTGTTGAGAATGTACCTAAGATATTGAAGGAGGGACTAAAGCCCATGAGGAGGATGTGGGTTCACCTAACTGATAGATTTGAGGATGCTGTCATAGTTGGTAAGAGAAAGGGTAAACCCGCAGTTCTGGTTATAGATGTTGAGTTACTGAGAAAGTTAGGTCATAGAGTGTACAGAGCTACGAGTCATGTGTATGTTACCGATTACGTACCTCCAGAAGCTATTAGGGAGGTAATTAGGGTATGAGGTACTCAGCGATTGGGGGTCTCTTCACTAATCTGTCTCGGCCCCAACACTCATCACAGCTTCATCGGGGTATCATTGGGGTAAAAAGATCAGTTGCTGCCCGCTTAATCACTGTTCATTACATTGCCGAGGTGCTTCATCACCATGAATACTGTACCACCCCTTCCTTAATAAGTACTTCGTTAGGTGATTTCCTTGAGTACTGAGTTGAGGAATTGGGTTAAAGCTGTTAAGCAGTATTTGAGCTATTGGGTAGATAGTATTGTTGAGCTTGAGAGCGAGTATGGTCTTCTC
>CAZYGV010000133.1:0-3880 GCA_964647155.1 uncultured Thermoproteales archaeon
AAGTTAAGAGGATGAGGTATGTTAGGGTGCTCGTACCTAGGTACGAGATAATTGAGGTATTACCTGAGGAGGTTGATTTAGGTAGTGAGCTTGTTATTGAAGCTATCTTCAAGCCCCTGGTCAAGAGGAGGAGTGAGAGATATAGGTTGAAGAGGGAATTGGATGAATTATGGAGGAGAGACGTTATCAAGTACCTTTCTCACGACAATGTTGTTGTAGTCGGTAAAGGTATGAAGGTTGTAAAGTGTTTAGATCGAGACTGTAGGTCATGTAGGTACTACGAGCTGTGTAGAGGTGCTTTAAAGGATTTCACTCAGGAAGTTAAGTATGCTAAATGCAATGTGAATACCTAGGAATCTATAGAGTACATACCCAATAGTTATGTAGACTATCATCGGGACACCATACATAACAAGTACTTCATCATCTCTCCCAAGTAACCCCCTCTCAAGTGCTTGCTTTACCTCCTCTGCTATCTTATCCTGATCTTCAATCTTAATACTTAGTAGGTACCTCTTCTTTTCTTTGGTTGGTAGCTCAATGAGAAAGTACTTGAAGTGTTCAGATAGGTACTTACTCACTGGTACGTAGTATGATGTGAGAAAGAGCATAGCCTTGGTAAAGGCATCTGCATTTGGTGCAAAGGCTCGTCGTCTCTTGAAGATCCATACTATATTTCGAAGTACTACATATGGTATTAACGTTATGGCTGTTACGAGAACAGCATTTATCAATACAACTACAGGTGTTGCTTCGAGACATGTCAGGAGAATGTAGCTGATTTCCGTAGTCTTAGGTATGTTCTCTGGTAGTACTAGAGCTAGTATAGCTAGCGCCTTAGCATCTGCTCCTCCCATGATTTGTGCAAGGTATATCGCTAACGATAGTAGTAGTCCAAATATTACGGCAATTACCTTCGTTAAGTAGGGACTAGAGATAAAGTCAAGTACTAAGACGGGTACTGTTACGATAGCTGCAATCATCCATATTCTATCATCTATCTCCCGCGTCTTGATATCCTGTATGGACGCTACAATCAGTAAAATGAGGATTATCAGGTCCCTAATTTGATGGAGTAGCACAAACATGTGACCTAAGTCCTCCCAAAAGGTATTTAATAGTGTTCTCGAAGTTATTTCCTGGTGATGATTCGCTGTCCCCACCCTGAACGGTGAAGGGCCTCCCCCTTTACTGACCTACTCTTCCTGTTGCTCAACTATTACAGGTGAGATCTCTCTAGTTAACGTACTTAAGGAGTAAGCTACTCTACACAACTTCCCAAGTAACTCAAGTAACTTTGCCGAGACTTCAGGATAACTCCTATGAACACCGATGTTCTCTATCATGGAGGCTATAGCTTCTAGGCAGGTAGCAACCTCCTTTAGACTACTTGTATATGTCTTAATGACGTACTCACTCTCCTCCTTTGATAGTGCTGAGTAGACGAGTGGTATAACTGACTTAACTCTAGACAACCAATAAGCGACATCATCAACTACCAAACCCATTACGTGGTACTTTGTATCCCTGGAGATGAGCGCTATTGAGAGTAGTACTGTTGAAAGATCTTCAAGTTCCCTAACGTTCCCTCTAATAACTTCCTTAGCCACATTCCTTATGAAGTTAGCCAAGTCTCTACAGGAAACTACCGTCTCCACCTAACTTCTCTCCTCCTTCTCCTACCCATAGATATCATTGTATAGAGCCTAACAACATACTCCTTCAAATCCTCAATTATGCTAAGTAACTCACATATCCTCTTTTTCTCCTCCTCCGATATTGCAACCTCGAGAGCTTTCTTAAGCATACGCTCAGTAACGAGAAGCTCAAGAGCTAAGTTACCTAGTTCATCAGGACTAACCCTCTCGTATCCCTGAGAAATTAAGCTACGAAACCTACTCCTAACTCTCTCAATTCTCTGCTCACAGACAAAAACCATCCTTATCTCGGCAACATCAAAGCTCATAGTAGACCCAGCTTCACTAGGTTTGCGTCCTAGAGTAGATTAACTTTTTCCTCAAACATTTACTCAAGTACATACAGGTCAACTTATACCAGAGGTATAGCCATAGACCAGCAAGAGCAAAAGCTACGAAGTGAACAAGTAACCTGAGAAATCTACCATGAGCTATATCAACTAGGTAATTCACCAGTACTAGGATACCCATGAGTAATGACCAAACACAGACTATTATCGCTATGAGAGGTACAGTATTTCTTAACCAACTACGTGAACCCTCATTAACAGACTCGATATAATGGCTAAACAACCGGAAACCACCTCAAGCACAGTAACTGATAGGACAATATCTCTCTCACATAGAGGACCCCTAGCTAAAATCAATCTAACTAAGGTCATTGGTGCTCTTGGATCAGGATTAGCCTCAATAACCCCATCATCTCTAACAACTGTAGGCCTTAAAGCTATTTTCCTCCTCTCTTTCAATCCCTTGACAGAAGTTATCACGTAGAATCCATTCATTATGTGAGGTAGTAAGGTAACTATTGTTGGAAACTCCATACCGAAGATAACTGCGTAAGCACCTAGTGCTGCACCTACAGCTATTGTACCTACATCGCCATTGAAGACCTTAGCTGGGTACTTGTTGTAGGGTAGGTAACCAAGTAGTAGGCTAGCTAGCATAAGTGCTACTAGAGCAGCATCGTACTTACCCAATATGGTGGCAGAGATTGCCAAGGAGGTAAATGCTAGACTACAGGTAATTGGCATAATACCATTCATAACATCGAGCATGTTAACAGCATTTGCTGGTACGGCAATTGCAAATGGCAGTAGTAGCCAGTAAACTATCGTTAATCTCAATCTACCCACTATCGGTAGAACTGGTCTGCCCAAGGTATATAGACCTATGTAACCACCGTACAGAATTGGTAAGCATGCAAGTACAGTCGATATGACCTTTATTTCTGGTGATAGTACATAGAGATCATCAATTAGTCCAATACAGGCAGCAACAACAAATGTAAGGTAGAGTAGAGTGAACTTCTTGATGAATACATGGTCTAGAAAGCCTATGAGTGTTAGTAAGTGAGCTACTAGCACTGTTGCTGTTAGCGATATTAAGAGAGCGGTACCTCCCATCTCCGGTACTAATGGTCTACCTGGTTTGTGCATGTCAGGAGCTAGTGCACCGAATCTCTTCATCACATTGATTATCCGTGGTGTGACTAAGTATGCTATGAGGCCAGGTATCAAGATGAGTAGTATTGAGGAGAGCATTGTCACCACTCGAGAGGTAGCTCTCTTCTCCTACGTTCACCAACTACATCAATTAGGTAACATGCAAGTAGAGGTAGTGCTATCGTAGCATCACACACTACATGTGCTATCTTAGCATCTCTCTTGACCTTACCCCATGTAATTGCTTCATGAGGTCTAGCACCACTAAGTGACCCGTCATACTCACTAGCTGTCGTTACATAGATTACGTAGTCTAGTCCACCACTGAACTGAGACCACCAAATTACATGATGTTTCGAAATACCACCACCGAGAACTATAGCACCTAGCTTACTGAACTTCATCACGATACCGGATAGCTCCTCTTCATCGAGTAGTGGATCAACTACGAGGTCTAGATCATGAGCCTTAGCTCTGAGTAAACCTCTGAACGTCAGTAAAGCAGTACCAAATGCACCATCTACGAAACCAGGTACATACATGGGTACTCTACACCGAGAACAGATACCGAGTAGCGAATTCTCTGGCATTAACTTACCAATCTCAAATAGTAATTTCCTGCAGCTAGTTCTCCTTGGTATTCTATTGACTACCTTCATCAATAGTTCGTGAACTTTCCTCTCTATGAGTACCCCATAGTATTGTCTTGGTATCAAGACATTACCTAGCCTATGTACT
>CAZYGV010000134.1:0-3837 GCA_964647155.1 uncultured Thermoproteales archaeon
TCATCACACAGCTCACAAAGCTCAGACATGCACAAAACCACCACGAAGTATATATACTCAAAATAGCTTAAACTCCCCTCCGGGAAACCATGAGTACCCAACTATCACAGAGACAAAAGCTCTTACTCTACTTAATATCGGTAGCTAAGGAAATAGAGAACCTATATCGACTACACCTACTAACTCTCCTCCTTGCAAAAAGGGGTGTAGACCTAGGTTACAGATTTCTTGATACGGGAGAAGCAGTGTACTCACCAGAGCTACATAGAGATCTAAAGCAATTAATTGAGTTAGGTCTCGTGGAGGAAGTACTAGTTCTAAGTAAAAGATATCATGAGCTCTATGATAAGGTATACAGGGTGACAGAGAAAGGAGCTAAACTATGTGAAGAAGTGAGTAAAGAAATTAGTGAAGATATTAAGAAGAAGCTGTCAGAGGAAGTACCAAAGTTCAAGGAGCTAGAGATAGTAGACCTAGTTGAACTCGTGAGAAGTGGGTAAGATTATATACTTCGCTACATCTACTATAACGTGTCTCCGAGTAAGGGACATGGGGCTCAGCAAATGACGCAGAATCTACGGCTAATGGGTGTGAGGTTACCACGACTATCAGAATTACTTCAGAGAAAGCCCATTAAAGTAGAAGAGAAGGTAACGAAGATAGTCCTTGAGCGAGGTATCAGTAACATACTGAGAGAACTAGATAACTACCTTAAGGGTCTTCATGAAGTGGCTATCGATGTACTTAGTGCACTTTGCGTTGGTCGACATGTACTACTTGTAGGACCTGTAGGGATAGGTAAAACCAGTCTAGCTGAGGCAATAGCAGAGATACTCCATCTAGATGATCCACCATACATATTTTGTGCATGTCACTCACACATGACAGCAACAGAACTAACAGGTGACATAGATATAGCAGTTGCACTGCAAGCGGGGCTTGATCACCCTCTAGCATATATACCAGGTCCATTAGTCATGGCTCATGGAAGAATACTCATACTAGACGAAATTAACAGGCTTTCACCCTATAGCCAAGCAGCATTACTACAGGCACTTCAAGAACACTACGTAGTCATTAGAGGTATAAGAATTAGAAGTGACTTCCTCGTAATAGCAACGGCAAATCCTGTTGAATACTCTGGTGTCTTCGAATTAACAGAAGCATTAGCAGACAGAATGAAGTATGTAGAGCTCAACTACCCAGATGCTGACTTACTTAAAGCAATAATTAGGTGGAAAGTGGATCAGATAGTTAGGAACTATGATGTAATCAAGATTCCTGAAGAGTTTCTTGATACGATAGTAGCTATGATAGGTATTATGCGTAGTGAGGGTTTAATTGAGGCCGGTCCAAGTGTTAGAGCTTGTATTTATGCTGTAGCCTCAACAATTGCTAGAGCATTAGTTGAGCGTAGAGAACCTACACTTGAAGATCTTAAGCGTGAAGTTATTCAGAACTTCATACCCTCTATACGTGGTGAGTTTCAGAGTGAAACAGACAAGAAGACGTATTTAGAGAAGGTATTTGAGAGAGCTGTGTACATGGTAACTAGAGGTAGTGGGTAGTTACTATGTTAACTAGGATCTTAGTGCTACCTTTACTCGAAGTTTACAGTAAGGTCTACGAGTACCTCCTTAGTAACGATGAGGTCATACATCCTGGTTCAGTTAGGAGTTACATCTATGCTACGGTTGATACTGCTGTTGCGCTTCTCCTTGATATCTCTAGGCTCTCTCACGAGGAGTATACTGTGGATAGAATGGTTGAAACTATTGTCAGGACTGGTGTAGCTAATTTATCTCCATCAGTTAGGGTCTCTGATGAGACTAAGAAAAGGAAGGTAATCGAGGAAGCTATTAGGAGAGCTTTAGGTGCTGAAGATGTTGTTCGTGGTCTTCAATCAGCTATTAGAAAGTTTTTGGAGGAGAAAAAGAGTACTAATCCTCAGGATAAACAGAGGTCTTTAGATAAGTTACTTCAGAGCTTGATTTCTCTCTTTGAGAAGTTTGCTTCTGAACTTGAGAAGAGATTTCGTCAACAACGTAGTAGTGAGGAGTCTTCTGAGATCGACAATGTGTGTAGTGGTAGCTTGAGAACCGCTTTGACGTCTGCTCAGCAAGCTCAGCGAAGTGACCTTGATCAATGTAGTAGAAGGAGTTACTCAGCTATTACTCCAACTGATCTATCTCCTGAAGTACTCATCTCGATACTGAGAGAAGCTAGGAATATCGATGAGATGAAGCTATATGAAATTGTATACGGGTATGGTATGGAGGAGTACCCCAACATTGCTCAGCTAATCAACATGCTATGTCCCGTTACTGCACCGATAGGTATTAGACTTGAGATTGCTAGGAGGATAGTCTCTCAGCTCAAGAGAATACCCGAATCAGAGGTTGCCTTCTTAGAACAAGCTCTGTTAAAGCGTTCTTCCCAAAAGGTAGGTTATGAGAGGAAACTAAATGAATTAACAAAGATTCGGCTCTATAGACATTTGTCATCAATAACCACGAAGTCTGCTATCAAGAAGGAGAGGCACTACATGTCGAAAGTACCCACATCAGCGATAGCTATGGTACGCCACTACGAGATTGGAGATAATTCATGGTGTGTAGACATAATGAGGACTTCAATGAACATAATGAGAAAGCAAATGACTAATAGACCCATTACCAGCAGAGACGTCGTAGTCTACGAGTACCTACCTGGTAAGCAGACAGATACAATAATCTGTCTCGATGTATCAGGTTCTATGAGGGAATTCTGTGGTGTTAGACCTAAGATCGAGATAGCTAAGGAAGCACTGGCAAGGTATATCCAGTACCTTGTCAAGTCAGATGACAAGCTCGCGCTCATACTCTTCAACTATAGAGCAGACCTACTATGGAATTTACTCCCAGTAAAGAAGTACTGGAAGAAGATGGTTAGCTTACTCACACACGTATGGGCTGCAGGTGGAACGAACATGTACGCAGCACTTAAGCTAGCTGCTAACGTGCTCAAGAGATCAAGAAGCACCTGTAGACACGTAGTGTGTATAACTGATGGTAGAACACTCTTTACAAACCTATGCCTAGCACAAGCTAAGTACCTCCACAAGAGAGGAGTAACAATCTCAGTAGTAGCTGTTGGAGATTACATAGATGAGAAATTCCTACAAAAGGTCTCAAAGATTGGTGGTGGAGCTTACTACCACATCTCAACGATGGACGTACTCGCAGATGTACTGAAGGACATAAGAGCAAGAACAGCATAGTAACTAAACACTACACTTTTTAACTCCCCGAGAGCTTTCGATAGAGGCCCGCGACCCGAGGTAGACACCCCAAAGTGGGAGGATGAAACCTCGGGCCTTACACTACTACACCTCTATAGTCGCTGCCAGAATATCTGCTATCTGAGTAAATGTTAATGTTTTAGTTCTGTTTCCTCGCTACTGTAGAGGAGATTTGGGATGAGGCTCTTACTGATTCATGCTGAGTACTTCAGGTACAAAGTACGTGAGAAAGCTATTGAATCTGCTGAGGAGCTAGATGGTGTGAGACCTGAAGCAGAATTCAGAAACACTCTCGTCTGTTTCTGTACTGTTGAAAAAGGCGATGAACGTGATCCTGAAGCTATAGCTGAGAGCGCATGTAGTGAAGTGCTGAACATAATGTCGAAGGTTAGAGCTAGCTCAGTAGTCCTATACCCCTATGCTCACCTATCTCAGAAGTTGGCTGACCCAATTACAGCGGTTAAGGTACTTAGAATACTTGAGGAAAAGCTCAAGGAACGCGGCGTAGAGGTTATACGAGCACCCTTTGGGTACTACAAGAGCTTTGAGATAAAGTG
>CAZYGV010000135.1:0-3759 GCA_964647155.1 uncultured Thermoproteales archaeon
TACCACATCTAGGGCATACAACCATTACAGGATTCCACTCCTCAACAGCAATCTCCCTATCTAACTTAGCCACCTCAGTTAAGTACTTCTCACGAATCTTCTTAACTACATCAAGCTTCTTGAGGACTAACCTAATACATTCCTTCATCTCAGGCCTCTCATAAAGTCTGTGACTGTAAATGACCTCAGCACAGACACCAAATTCAGTAAACGTACTAATGAACTCCTCAGCAAAGTGCTCAGCATAACTGCTGTGACACTTACCATATGGATCTGGTACATCACACAACGGCTTTCCTATGTACCTCTCAAGTTCTTCAACTACATCACGGCTAAGCTCCTCTCTCAGATTCGCTGGAATAGATTTCATGGGATCAAAAGAGTCCACGAAGAATAGTACCTTCACCTCCTTACCAAGTGACCTTAGTCTTCTCTCTAGGGCGCTGACCATGATTAGCTCCCTGTAGCTACCTATGTGTATTGGTCCTGATGGTGTCTTCCCAGTACTCAACACGATAGGCTCCTGCTTCCTCTCCTGAATCTCTGAGATAACGCGATCTATCCAGAATTCCTCAGTACGCATCACATCAACTGGAGCCTTACTTGAATTAAAAATGTTTTTAGGAACTAGTGTTGGTGCTTAGCAGGGAAACTACATAAGCTACCAAATCTTCTCAATGATGAGAGTCTACGAGTTACATACTCTAGCTGGGTATATGTGTCTCATACTCGTCCACATAGCTATTGTAAGTGGTGTACTGTTAATTCACGGAAGGAAATACAGGAAGTTTATAGTTTACCTCCACTACGCCTCAGCTCTCATGCTCTACATATTCATCATGCTCGCTGTAGTTACTGGACACCTACTTGTACCCTAGTTCCTCTCTATTCTTGATTATGTACTCAACGATCTCCTCACTTCGTAGAGTATAGGGTTTTACCGGATAACCTATAGGCATCACGTAGAGTGGATGTACGTTAGGTGGTAAGTCAAGTACCTTCTTAACCTTTTCATCGTAGAAAGCACCAACAGCAACAGTTGCTAAACCAAGTGCAGCGCACTGAAGGTATATGTTCTCACCAACGTGACCTACCTCAATGTGTACATACCTAACACCCCTTTCACCGTACCTAGCTGTCGTCCTCTCATAGATAGCACCAATAACTATTACGACAGGAGCATCTCTAACCCAAGGCTGACCAAGACAAGCTCTACACAGCGGCTCCCTAAAGTCACCTACCTTAATGAGTTCAAGAGCGTGGATCTTAGGAAGGTAGTGGTACACACCAGCTCTCAAACCAACTACACCACCTTCACCAACCACAACAAAAACCTCAAGCGGGTAGGTAGCACCAGCGCTAGGAGCAGCTCTAAACTCTCTCCTAGGCTCTGTAATCCCCTGAGCAGCATACAGTATCTGACCAAGCTGCTCTAGAGTCAATGACCTATCCAGGTACTCACGTATACTTCTCCTAAGTACAATAGCTTCCTCAACAGACACATCACCTACAAACCTAGGTAAAGGTAGTAAAATGATCTTACCCTTCTCAGCAACCCTATACTCAACTCTCTTCGCAATTGGAAGGTGTAGGTACAGGAACAATGCAGTGAATAGTGTTCATGCGATAACTGTGATGAGTATGAAGATAAGTACTTTCCTCAAGGTAGATCCCAAGTTAAATTCAACATCTCTCGACAAATAACCTTAACCTACGGTACATTCTCAATACGTGTGACCTCTCGTTCTGATCTAACTCCTTTGCTGTGACTACCCTCTCTAGAACACTCAATACCTCATCATAAAGCTCTCTTGATACCGGGTAAGGAATACCATCCTTACCACCAAGAGCAAACGAGAACTTAAATGGATCGTAGTCATCTACCAAGTGAGTAACGTTGTCACAGTATGCTGGTGGATCACGGTATATGACCTCGGTTATCAGAGCTAAAGCACGTAGAACAGCAGGTCCAAGCCCATCAACGAGGAGTAGATCATCAAAGTTCTCAACATGACATTCCCTAACTCTTCTAAGCACCTTCTCCACATACTCATCACTTGGTAGTCTGTAGTAAATCACCGTACTAACTCGTGTAGGTTTCTCACTAGAGATACTTGATGTACCCATGAACTCGTCAAGAGTACAGAAACCACCTTCCTTCAGACTACATGCCTTAGCAATATTCTTCACATACCTCAGATACCTCATGATCCTTACCACAGGTTCACTACGAACTAAGTCAAGTAAAGTGTCTCTACATCGACTACTATCCCTATGAACTAAGTTCAGTACATTCTTGTGAAATCTCGAAGCAACAACTTTCTCCTTAGGGTCATCAGTAAATAGTCCATTGACTGATCTATAGTACCAGTGATACCTCCTCGCAAGCTTTACATCGGTTCTCATACCTTGCTGAATAACTAACCACCTACCCTCGCCATCGAATAGAAGTACATGGTGATACAACGTATACCCACTCTGAACAGCAGCTGTATCGACCTTAGCTACCAATCTCGAAACCTTGATTAGGTAATCGATATCCTCATCACTAAGACCTAGCTCTGGGGCACGATACCTAAGCTCTCTAGGAACCTCCCTACTAAGCACTCCCTTTCCACCAACAACCCTAACTCCATAATCCCTCAACTCATTATTCAAGACAAGCTTTATGACAGCACAGGTAACGGTTGTA
Source organism: uncultured Thermoproteales archaeon (assembly GCA_964647155.1). Taxonomy (GTDB): domain Archaea; phylum Thermoproteota; class Thermoprotei; order Thermoproteales; family B15-G16; genus B15-G16. The sequence continues at coordinate 2,693 of CAZYGV010000135.1, forward strand.
CTACCACTTGAATTCCAGTCCATACCAATTACGTTATTGAGAGCTTGAAACCACAGTGGATTACTCAATCTCTCAAAGAGCTTCTCAACACCAAACTCATCGAGAAGAACCTTAAATACCACGGTAGTTAACTTCCTCATTCTCTTAAAGAGCCACGTAGGTACGTACCCATCGTGAAGTGGGAGATCCACTACACCACGAAGCTCCATAGTCAGCCCTCGCAAGCACTCTTCATCGAATCCGCGTAGCTCAGCTTCATCACTATGAAGTTACTAGCGGTAACACTTTATAGAGGTTACTTGTAATGTGGGTTGATCGGTATGAGAATTGAGGGTCTGCTCTCCTTTACACGTGGTAAATGGGTTAGAGGTCTACACATAATGTACTCGGATGTACTGATATCGATGATGGCTGTTAGGAAGGACTTTACAGTAATCGTGACCTTCTCTAAGGGACCAGCCTACACAATAGATGAGGACAACTTGAAGAGTTCATGCATGAAGTTCGTGTCAGCTATAGATGGATTAATCAACGTTGTTGAATCGACACTGAAATTAGGTCACTACACGTACTTTGGAGAATTTACCTATGTACCGAGTAAATACCTGAAGTTCAAGACATACTACATGGAGTTAGAGATCTATCCAGAAGTGGTTAAGCTGACTATGGGTGATATCAGGAAGAGGTATCGAGGTACGAGAAGTGGGTATAAACCAGAAGACATGCTTAGGGTACTCGATACCGTGTTCAATAAGGTCAATGAATTGAGAAGAAGGAGCTTCTAGACCTCTCTAAGTGGTAGCTGACAACATGGACATTTACCAAAGGTCTTCCTGTAGCAAGTAGGGCAATAGTACGTATTACACCTTGGACAGTAGTAGAAGGTATCACCCTTGTACAGTCTCTTCCCACACCTCCAGCATCTACCAACCATCAATGTCTTAGGGACATATGCCATAACACACTCCCCACGACCCCACGAACACACTTAGAGAAAAATCTTTCCCTAGACAGCATCAGCCTCGCCCTTCGTCGGGCATCAATAACCCCCACCAACGCAATCATCA
>CAZYGV010000136.1:0-742 GCA_964647155.1 uncultured Thermoproteales archaeon
ATACGAAGCACTACTGAGAGGAGAATTGAAACTGAGAAGAGACTTGAAGATATGTTTCAGGAGGTTTAAGGTAAAAGTAGATATCAAGAAGCTGATTAAGGGAACCTGAACATGGTAGTACGGGTCAAGGTTAGACTTCACTCAAGAGATAGAAGCATTGAAGTTATTGCTCTAGTGAATGCTGGTGCTGAAACCGATGTACCTATAATAGCTATACCACCAGAGATAGCTGAACAACTTAGCATATGGCCTTCTGAGAGCAGTACCGCTGTACCAGTTATGGAATTCACCTCAGAGACAATAGGGTACCTAGTTCAGGAACCAGTAACCATAGAGCTACTTGATGAGTATGGAAATAAGTTATCTGAAGCAGAGACACTAGTCCTAATTAAACCCGGTCTTGAGGAACCTGCTATGTCGGACGCATTGATAGAGAGGTTAGGCATTGTGATATTGAGAGCAAAAAGTGGATTGTGGAGACACATAAGTGATCCAGAGACTGTAATAAGGCGAAGTATGTAACATCACTGTTTGTGAACAGTATTCTTTAGTTAAGAGTAGTGTAGTAGTTCTTAAGTGAATTACATAGCAATACTACAGCTTACCTAGTACCTAGGGTGTAGGATGTGGATCAAGGTGTAAAGTTTTAATTACAGTCAAGGAAGCTCTATACCTACAATGCAGATACTCGAGGTTAACGATCTCTGGAAGTTCTATGGCTCCTATCCTGCAGTTCGTGGAC
>CAZYGV010000136.1:752-3748 GCA_964647155.1 uncultured Thermoproteales archaeon
GACTAACGTTCACAATAGATGAGGGTACAGTATACGCACTGGTTGGTCCTAATGGTGCTGGTAAGACAACTACCTTGAGGACAGTAGTTGGGCTCCTCTCACCAAGTCGTGGCTCAATCAAGGTCATGAGTTATGATGTACATCGTGAACGAACCAAGGCACTCAAGTACGTCACCTATGTACCAGACAATCCGGTACTTTACGGTGAGCTAACTGTTATGGAGTACGTGTACCTACTGGCGTCTATTCGTGGTCTCGAAAAATCACTTGCTGAGAGAAGAGCAGAGTACTACTTTGAACGCTTCGAGCTGAAAGGTCTTGAGAAGGTTAAGGTATCTAAGCTCTCGAGAGGTAACATACAGAAGCTAATACTAACGATGGCCTTCATACCTCAACCCAAGCTCATAGTCATGGATGAACCATACATGGCTCTCGACGTCCTAGCTCAGAAAGTGCTCAAGGAGGAGATTAAGGAACTCGTTAAGTCCGGTTCATCAGTTCTACTATCAAGTCACGTACTCCCTTGGGTTGAAGGAATTGCAGATCGAGTATGCATAATGCATCGTGGAGTCAAGGTAATTGAGGGTACTATTACCGAGGTTAAGCAAGCTATGAAGGTATCTACACTTGAGGATGCTCTCCTAAAGGTGATTACAGGTGAGTGAGTTATCGACTTTACTCAAGCTCACTTACTACAAGACATTAGCTACAGTTAGAGCACTTAAATTCTCGTACCTAGCACTAGCCATAGGTGCGCTTGGTATCCTACCGAGATTTCTAGAGAGAAGTAGTAGTTCACAAGTTACTTTGATGTCGAGAGATTTAACTGAATTAGCTCTATCAATAACATTTGCTATAATCATCGTGCTCTCAGCCATAGCACCTAGACTACGTAAGAGGGGACTTGCTAGAGGTAGGAAGTATGGTAGTCTTGGAGTTCCCTCAGGAATACCACATGTACTTCTAGAGGATTTAGATCTAATCTACGTATCATCGACTTCACTACGAACGCTAGTATTCTCCTCAATACTTACCGATATCTTAGTATACATGCCATACATGGTGTACACGATTGTGTGGCTAGTGGTTTCATCCCCTCGCAGTTTCATGTACGTACTATCTAGCCTACTCTCTCTAGTAGCATTGAGATTCACGGTTGAGTACATTACCTCACTACCAGAGTTGAGTCGTTACTGTAACTTAGCTAGGTTGAGTAATGCTCTAAGTACTGTACGTGTAGTGATGGTACCTCTATCCGTACTAGGACCCATCTTCATATGGCTAAAGATCGAGTACGTACCACATTTACTACCTAGCTCAGCAATTGCAATGGCGGTAATCGACATAGCAGAAGCTAGGTTCACACCAGCTGTTGCTGCAACACTACTCTACGTAGTTGTTGCGGCAATACTGCTTATGTATATTACAGGGCATGAACTAGCAGCTAAGCCACTAGATGTGGTATTATTTGGAGAATCAATCACTACTTCTCTACATGAACCACGCATCACTGACCTCAATTCTCTAATGAAAACCCTACTACGGAACAAACTAATCAAAGTATCAGTTGGAGTGTGTACTGCAATAATCCTCACACCAGTGATTGACTACATCGTGAGAAACTACGTATCAATGGAAGGAGCTGAGGTAATACCATCAATAATCGTTGGCATACTGATGATTGCTATAGTCATAGCACCTAACACGATTCTAACAAGTACGACCTCACTAATTGGATTCATATCGTGGCACTTCATCACCGCTGGTCTCGAGATAAGGCACCTAGGTCACTACATAAGGAAGTTAGCTCTAAGGTACTACACGACACCGATATGTGCAGTATCACTAGCTCTACTAGTGCTAAGTACAGTACTGCACCTACCTGATGTAGCACTGCTAACTTCAGTAATGGCTCTGGTAGCTGTACTAATTTCGTACGGAGTAGCACTGCACATACACATCGATCTGACACTACTCCTAGGCTTGAGAACGTATCTAAGAGCTACTCAACTACCTGTAACAGTTAGTGAACTCGAGGTAACACTACAACAAAGATCGCTACACATTAAGGAGTATATCGTCCAGCTATTCCTATTACCAGCTCAGGTAGTAGCTACCATACTCATCATGGTACTACCCCTATCACTCATGGAGGGCGAACTCAGCACGTACATACTCATACCACCAGGAATAGGTGTAACATTGCTGATGGTAGTTGTGCTAATAGCTAGAGTTATGCTTAGAAAGCTGAGAGTTTAACTAAATTGTAGGAGGTGCTCATTGCGTGAAGTTGCTGATTTCAAGGGTTGATAGGGCTCCTCTAATTGGTTATGGATTATCATTAATGCTTTGGTTACCAGGGTGTAACTTTAGGTGTCCTTGGTGTTGCTTTAGGGATGTTGTTCTTGGTGAGAACGTACTTGAGATTACAGCTGATGAATTGAGGAGGTTAATTGGTGAAGGAGGTGTTAGGTACATTCACGTTACTGGTGGTGAACCAACTCTTCACCCCAATACTCTTGAGGAGGTATTTACCTTAGCGAGGGATTTTGGTCTTGCATGTAGTCTGGATACGAATCTCTCGAGACCTAGTGTACTTGGTAGATTGTTGAGACGTGGGTTGCTAGATCACGTAACGTGTGATGTTAAAGCTCCTTTAAGTGATGTAGCTAAGTATAGTGAGGTTACTGGACTCAATATCGAGGTTATGAGGGATCTGCTTAGAAAAATAATAGAGAGCCTTCGATTGCTAATTGGTAGTAGTATTGATCTTGAGATTCGTACTGTTGTTGTACCTACGTTGATTAGTGAGGTTGATATTCTGAAGTTAGTTCAGGAACTACTTGAGCTAGGTATCGACTTCACTAAAGTCAAGTACGTCCTACAGCAGTATGTTCCCGTCAATACATTGTCTAGTCACTTCAGGGGTATTAGTAAGACAGAGCCCAAGTACCTCAAGCACATTGCTGAGCTAATTCACGAGAAGTACGGAATTA
>CAZYGV010000137.1:0-3702 GCA_964647155.1 uncultured Thermoproteales archaeon
CATTAGGTTTTTGCTGGAGTTAGATGAGGTAAAGTACTTACCTAACTTAGTACATAATGTTCGTATTCTTGAGAATAAGATAAGGGAGAACTTAGAAAAGTACTGAAGTACGTGATTTACAGGGGATCTTCATGAACGAAGACTTCAACTACATGGTAAATACCCTCAAGTTATTAGCTGAGGCCTTTGGTCCTTCAGGTTATGAGGATGAGGTTCGTGAATTAGTTGTAGCTGAGTTGAAGAAGTTCTGCAATAAGGTGCTCGTCGATACTTGGGGTAATGTAATTGCTGTGAAGCACGGTAAGAGGGAGGATCTCAAGCTGATGATAGCTGCTCACATGGATGAAATTGCGTTGATGATTAAGGCTATAGAGAAGAATGGTTTCATTAGGTTCACTGGAATTGGTGGTTGGAGTGATAGAGTGCTTCCAGGTCAACGTGTTATTATCAGGACTAGGGATGGTAGGAAGGTGTATGGTGTTATCGGTATAAAGCCTCCCCACGTGGTGACACCTGAGGAGGAGAAGAAGGTTATTGAGATGAAGGATCTATTCATTGATGTTGGTGCTTCGAGTGCTGAGGAGGTTAGGAAGTTAGGTATTGAGGTTGGTTGTGTAGCTGTAATGGATAGGGACTTCAAGGTTCTCGGTAATGGTAAGGTAGCTACCTGCAAGGCGTTCGATGATCGTGTTGGTGTCGCAACCATGTTGACAGCAGCTAGATTGCTGAGAAACGTAGATACTGAGGTAACTGTGTACTTTGTAGCTACTGTACAGGAGGAGGTTGGCCTTAGAGGTGCTATGATATCTGCATTCAGGATAGAACCCAATATCGGCATTGCAATAGATGTCACTGTAGCAGGTGATGTACCTGGAACACCTGAAGCTGAATTCGTTGTGAGATTAGGTAAGGGACCTGCTATAAAGGTGATGGATAGAGCTAGATTAGCACCACTCGGTCTAATAGCACACCCTAGGGTAAAGGACTTCTTGATTAAGGTAGCTGAAGAGGAGAAAATACCTTACCAACTAGAGGTATTGGTTGGAGGTACGACAGATGCTGCAGCAATAGCCTTTACTAGAGGAGGTGTTCCAGCCGGTGTAGTGTCCATACCAACACGGTACGTCCATAGCCCAGTAGAGGTTATCTCACTCGAAGATGCATTCAACGCCGCTAAATTGGTAGCAGCTACAGCAAGGAAAGTAGATGAGTCACTAATTCGTGAGGTGTCTCTGAGAGAAGTATAGCTCAGTATTTTCTCAATGTCTTTTTTACTTCGTGAATCAATTTATGAGACCCCGATAACGCATCGTGAAACACGTTGTATGGGGCACTAGTTGAGTAGATACTTCGTACAGGAAACCGTACTCAGGGAACTACTTAGTAGTGATACCAAGGTTATTACTTTACGTGCATATCCAGGCTTTGGTAAGACTTACCTAGCTCTTAGGTTAGCTAGAGAGGAGTACCATAGAGGATCTAGGAAGGTTTTGCTCGTTACGAAGACACATGCTGAAATTGAACATATAGTGTCCCTTGCTGAAGCTCAGAACCTGAGAGAGCTCATACCTCTTCGTGGTAGGGGTGTTCTCTGCCCATATGCTAGTGAGTTCTGTACAGCGACTACGTGTATGGTATTGAGAACTAGGGCAGTATGTAGACTACGTCTAGCGGTAGATCTCAATGCTATGAGTTCACTGGATGTGTACTCTATACCTAAGAAGCTTAATCAGTACATACAGTACTGTTGTGAGCTTGGTATGTGTCCGTACGAGCTTCAGTGGGTAGTGTCGGATAAGGTACCTATCATAGTCTGTACATACTCGACACTTGCGAATCCCGAATCTTGGAGCCTAATTGTGAAGTTACTTGAGAGATCTAGACCTGTCACCATTATTATGGATGAAGCTCACAATGTGCTTCTAGCTGAGTCCAGTACTCAACTAGATGTAAATGCGTTAGAGCACGAGATAAGAGGTAAGGTAACGTTAGATCCAGCAATTAAAGATAGCTTGCTCGAGCTAACTTACTACCTCAAGAGAGGTGACCTAGGTAAAGCTATATCGCTTATACAACTCTCCCCTACAAAGTTAAGAAGGGAGGTTCAGAAGGTAGCTGCTCTTACAAGCCTCAGGCAATTACCTAACTTACTCTCAATACTCGATGATTTACTTGCAGCACCTAGCTATGCCTGCGTACTTGTATCTGGTAGCAGAGTTCAGATAGTTATACCGAAGGCACATGTTCTCCTAAAAGTGCTTCAACTTTGTGATAAGGTATATCTGCTCTCTGCTTCACTACCTATGTTTGCTCTTAACTTCATTGGTCAGGTGCTCAACTCTCAGGTGAAGGTAGTTGATGTAGATGCTCCTTCAGAGAGCACTCAGGGTTTAAAGTTAGTTTGTGTTAGAGGTGTAACGACGAAGTTTAGTAAAAGATTTAGTAAGAGAACTATTGAGGTATTAATGAAGATCTTGGTTACATCCATAAACTCATCCTCCAGCGTTGGTGGGAGAGTAGTCTTCTTCTGCAGTTTCGATCTAATGAACTACCTGTTACGTAGGGGCTTAAAGCAAATACTTGATGCAGATACAATACTTGAGGATAGTCCTAATTTGGATACTAAGGAGCGTGTTTCGTTAATAGAAGAGTTTAGGGATAGAGCTAGGAGAGAGAAAGCAGTCTTACTAACGTCAATTCACTCCATTTTAAGTGAAGGAGTTGACTTTAGAGGTCTCGAATTAGTAGAGGCTATTCTAGTAGGCTTCCCCTTTTCACATCATGTAGATGTACTGAGAAGAAGGGTGAAGTACTTCAGGGACCTTGGTGCTAGTAGACCTGTACTACTAGCTCTCCTCCTACCAGCAATAGCGGCTACGGTACAGGCTATTGGGAGGCTTATGAGGGACACTGAGAGAATTAAGAAGTTGGGGATTCTCGTGGATGAGCGATTCTACTCATATAGGAAATTGTTACCGAAGTGGATTAGGGAGAAGTTGGTATTCATACCACCATCACCGAGTAAGTTAGCTCACATAGTATTCTGGACAATAGGTCCTTAGAGGTGGTGGCTATGAATATTAGAGTCGTAGTGGCCTTAAGCTACCTCGCTATCCTTCTGATCATACTGTACGGTGGTAGTGCTGGTATCAGCCTAGAGAATGTAACTACACTTCTCACTAATTCACTAGCTCCAGTGCTCGTAGCACTCGTACTAATTACATCAGCTATTCCCGCACTCATCCTCACAGGTAGGGCATTGGGATTGGGTAGGAGAGTAAGTGTATTGCTGGGATTTACTGGTTTAAGACCATACTTTCTGAACTTAATGAGACATATGATAGTCATCGGTGCTACAAGAACAGGTAAGACAACGACAGTTAAGAGGATTGTTAAGCAGGTTCAGAGTAAATATAAGGGCTGCTTTGTATTGATTTTGGATTGGCATGGTGAGTACAGTGATCTTGGCCTAAACTACGTGACACCAGAGGAGTTAAGAATTGAGCTAGATAAAGTCCCTCTTGAGGTACTTGTTGAGGCATTAAGCACTGCTCTAGATCTCTCGGATGCGTCCCTACTGCTGCTATATAGAGCCCTGAAGAGAGTTGAGACGAGAAGCATAGATGATGTCATTAGAGCTGTTGAGATGTATGAAGTGACTTCGAGGGCAGAGATTGAGATGAAAGCAGCAATACTTAGAAG
>CAZYGV010000138.1:0-3661 GCA_964647155.1 uncultured Thermoproteales archaeon
GGTGTCAGCTCTTCATCAGATGATCTGATCTGGGGTACTCATCACCTACAGTTAGTCAGTACTCTGTAGTCTATGAACTTTACTACTGAAATAGCTAGCTATTCAAAGTCCATACATGACGTTTGATATATCTTGGAGTACCTTGAGACCTTTACTTAGGCGATGACCGGCCGATGGCTGGCTGATAGGTGAAGACTTGGGTAAGCTAGAGGAGCCTCATCTACGGGTTAGCAACCACACTAAATTGAGTAGCATCCTGGGTGATGGTACATTTACATTGACCTTTGAAGCCTCCTCAATAAGCTTCTCTGGATTGCTCCTAATTAACTGAACCACATCGTTCATTACCTTCAGACCTAAGTTTATGAAGTACCCAACTACCCTACGTGCTATTCCACTACTCAATCTACTTAGGAGCCTAGGTAGTATCCAGTTCGTGAATGAGATATTGTGCTCGATACACCTAGCAAGTAACTCCCAGTGAGTATCTGTGAAGAAGTTTAGTGTGAAGAACTTTTCATGCTCCAATCTTGAAAGTCCCATTGGAACCATGAGTAGTGGGAATAACCAACATTTAGTGCCCTTCAGTTCATCAACTAGCTCTACTGTAGCAACTACATCACTTTCCTCTTCACCTGGAAGACCAAGGATCATTGTATAGCAGGGATACCAACAATTATCATTCATTATCTTTGTAGCCTCTACACACATCCAGGGCCAATCTTCAGGAGTCCAAGGTCTTGGCTTACCACCCATGTGAATTCTAATTAGCTTAGGACTACCTGTCTCAATACCTACCTGAGGTATGTACGGTCTATCATTGCTATACTCCCAAACCTCAGTAATGTACTTGACTAGGTTTGGTACTTGCAAAACACTTGAGATAGATACGTGACAGAAGCCTACATTCTTAGTTAACTTAGCAATAGAGTCAACTAACTTCTTAACAGCATCTACATTTACCCTCACACCATTAGCACCATAGAGTAAACCATCCTCAGTAACCAAGCCTATACCCCTAATACCAGCCCGTACATTCACTTCGACTTCACTCAGTATCTGTGGAAGTGGCATTGATCTGAAGTTAAACATCGTCGGATTACAGAAAGCACATCTCTTTGGACAACCTCTAGTAATCTGCACAAGACCATTCCTCGAAGGACCTCTTATTGTGGGAATCTTATCTACAGGAACTACGGGAGCATAGAATTCACCAGAAATCTCCTCACCATCCAGTATCTTCTTGCAGATTTCAGGAAATAAGAGTTCACCCTCACCATGAATTAAAACGTCAATACCAAGCTTCATGTACACCTCCTTTAGTTGCCATGTACCAGGACCGCCAACAACTGTTCTAAATCCGTACCTGTGCTTGAGCTTTCTCAACTTTTTCATGAGCCTCATGAAGAGGTACTCTGTACAAGTCTCTCCACCACCTGCTAGTGAAGATAAGGTATGGGATACCGGAGCTTTCCCTAGTGGATCAAGTACGTGGACACCTACTACCTCAGTATCATCGGTAATTACCTTGTGGAGATATTCAGGAGTTGTAATGATAACCTCACTCTCCTTAAAGCCAGCTGCTAGAAGGGCTGCTTCTATCTTGCGCAGGGGATATGGTGGGGTTAGTGCCCTACACTCTCTATCAACCTTTAGCTTAGGCGCGAGAACATTGTACATCACTGGTCTAGGTACTAATCTATGTGGTAAACAGAGAAGGAAACCAAGCCAATCAGCACCGCTGTAGTCTGTCATTGTTGCTCTATCTGATGTTAGCACAATCGTGTAGCCCATACATACCCCCTATATTCAGTCTCTGAATATAGAGAGGAAACAGGGCAGAATATTTCAATTTTCCGTGAGAGAATCAGCATCAGAGGCGTTCTTCACCTATCAGCCAAAAGCAAGTTCATCACTACTACAGAACTACAGACGTAGTACCTATCTATATATGCTTGCTTTCGATTAGTTCGCTACTTTACCTAAACTGTATTGTTTCTCAGTTGATGAGACCTACATGGGATGAGTACTTCATGTTAGTTGCTCATTTAGTAAAACTTAGGTCAACATGTATTAGGCGTAGAGTAGGTGCTGTACTGGTTAAAGGTACTAGAATTGTGGCGACAGGTTACAATGGCGCTCCAGCAAAGTTTAGACACTGTACTGAAGTTGGGTGTCTTCGCAAGGTATTGAATATACCTAGTGGGTTATGTCATGAATTGTGCCGTGGGTTACATGCTGAGATGAACGCTATAATTCAGGCTGCTGTCTTCGGGGTTTCCACAGTTGGGTGTAAGCTCTACGTAACCACGTACCCATGCACCATGTGCGCTAAAATGATCGTTAATGCAGGTATCACTGAGGTGATATACGACAGCGATTACGAGGATGAGCTAGCGAAGAGTATTTTTGATGAGGCCGGTATCGTAGTTAGGAGGTTTGTATTGAGAGGTGAGTTGATGAGGATTGTTAAGGCGCTGGAATCTCTCTACAGGGTACCGGAGGTAGTACCTTCCCGTGAGGTTATTGAGCTAGCTAAGAAGCTTCTTCCAGAGTACAGAAAGCTCTGTTCACTACTTTTGAACACACCTCTACTAGACCTTAGATCTGAAAACTGATTTTAGATACCTAGGTGATCTACAGGAACGGTGTCTTTGTGGTTCATGAGGTAAAGCTCACTATCGCATCTAGAGAGATAGAGATTGGTGGTCCGGAACCTGAACTTAGACCAGGTGAGAAGCTAGTTAGGAGAACTGCATCTCTATGTCCTGAGTGCTATAGGATACTACCAGCAATAGTACTGGAGAGGGATGGTGCTATATGGATTAGAAGAGTGTGCCCCAAGCATGGTGAAATCGAGGAAATTTACTGGTCTGATGCCGAACTGTACTATCGTGCTATGAAATGGGAAATCAAGGGATTGGGTATAGATAATCCACAGGTAGACCTTAAGTACCCATGTCCATTTAACTGTGGTCTCTGTTCACTTCACACAACCTGTACAGCATTAGCAAACATAGTTGTGACAAATAGATGTGACTTAAGTTGTTGGTACTGTTTCTTCTATGCTGAGAAAGCAGGTTTCGTATACGAACCAACACTCGAGCAAATTGAGTACATGCTCAAGGTAGCTAGAGACTTGAGACCAATACATGTTACGGCCATACAGTTAACAGGTGGAGAACCAACCCTGAGAGATGACCTGGTAGAGATCGTACGTATAGCTAAGAGATTAGGCATAAGACATGTACAACTTAATACAAATGGTATTCGACTAGCTTTTGACCTAGATTACCTGAAGAAGTTGAGAAGTGAAGGGGTTAATACGCTCTACCTGAGCTTCGATGGTGTTACACCTGAAACTAATCCAAAGAATCACTGGGAAATACCCTACCTCTTTGAGAACTGTAGAGCAGCTAGAATGACTAGTGTAGTTCTGGTACCTACGGTGATTAAGGGCTATAACGATCATGAACTTGGTGCAATACTGAAGTTTGCTGCAATGAACGTCGATATAGTTAGAGGGGTGAACTATCAACCAGTTTCACTTACAGGTAGAATGCCTAAACATGAACGTGAGAAGTTCAGAATAACTATTCCTGATGTGATAAGGAAGATTGAAGAACAAACAGAGGGACAAATAGCTAGAGAAGATTGGTAC
>CAZYGV010000139.1:0-3628 GCA_964647155.1 uncultured Thermoproteales archaeon
GTGTAGGAGAGGGTGGAGTTCTATCTATCTTCGCTACGTATGTTGTTGAGTCTGGTGATGTATTTGGTTTTTATGTACGTGGTTGTGGAGTTTTGACTTATGTCTCTAGTGCTTCAGGTTTGGAGTCGGTTGTGGTTTATGTTCGCAAATCTCCATATATCTTGACTAAGTGTATTCCCGGTGTTGTTAGACTGTACTTGGTTGAAGTTAATCCTTAATTCTACTTGGTGTGTAGTTTAGGTTGGTGACTTCTGTTTCCATTATTATTCCGACGTATTGTGAGTTCCATGGTTTGAAGCGGGTACTTCGTGATCTGTGTACTGTATTATCTAGGTGTGGTATTGATTATGAGGTTATTGTCGTTGATGATTCTAGTCCTGATAGGACTGCTGATGTAGCTAGGTTGTTCTCTAAGTACTATCCTGTGAGAGTTGTTGTAAGACCTGGTAGATTTGGTCTTTACTCAGCTATTATTGATGGTCTTAAGCAGGCTAGTGGGGAGTACGTTGTTGTGATGGATGGTGATGGTCAGCATCCTCCTACTTTGATACCTAAGATGTTCCTACTAGCTACTAGGTATGGGTACTGGTTGGTTATTGCTAGTAGGTTCGTTCCCGGTGGTTCTGCTAGAGGGTTGTGTCTTATTCGTCGTTTAATCTCTAGGTTTGCTACCTTTACTGCATGGTTGTTAATTCCCAGATTCAGAACTGTACGTGATCTACAGAGTGGTTTCTTCTTGGTTCGTAGAGATTTACTTGAGAAATTACGTCGTTACTACGGGTACAGCTGGAAGATATTACTGGATGTACTCTCTCTGGTACCTACTAGTAGGATTTGTGAGATTCCATTTACCTTTGGTATTAGGTTAAGTGGTTTCTCGAAATTTAGCTTTAGGGTAGTGATTAGGTACCTAATTCACGTACTAATACTCTCGAGTAGAATTGGTTTACTTAGTAGGATACCTTTTCGACAGTACATACGTAGGGTACTCCTAGTTTTAGCTCAAAAAATGTGAAATTAGGTTTAGTGATTTAGTACTGATTTGCTACTCTGGATATAGCAGGTTCAGTATTTTTCCTGTGAAGAGTATGTATGGTGGTGCAATTGCAATAGCTATCAGCAATCCTACTCCATCTGCTAATCTTGAGATTAGCTCTACGAGGTATGCTATGATGGCTAGTATGACTACGGTTATGAGATATTTACCGGCTCCTATCTTCTTAATGACATCTGCTATCTCGGTAATGGCGAATGCTTTTGAGAGTTCGTCCTTCTTAATCATGTGGAGAATAGCTGCGAAAACCCATAGTAGGATTGCAAATGAAAGTACTATTGCTGGTAAAGCTGCTGTGAATACGGGTATTATCATTGTGTGCAGTGCCAGTGCAAGTGGCATCATCGACGTAATGACACTAGTTAGGAGGACTACTGTAAGCACTATAGTGGGTATCATGTAGATCAAGATTACGACAATTATCTTCAATCCATCTATGAACTTCTTACCCAGTGGAGAGAGTGGAGGTATTTCCATGTCATCTCTTTTCCTTCTAATGACCTCAGCTAGATATCCTAGAGCTATGAAGTTTAGTATCGGTACTATGTATATGACCCCCAGTAATAACCATCTAGCTGGATACTTCACTATCTGCTTTGTGTACTCGATAGCTCGTGAAAATATATCCTCAATAGTTTCGGTACTCATGTTAGCATGATCTCGCTTCAAAGATTTAGGAGTTAACTAGTTTATATTTGAGTAATGGCTTAGTGCTTAGAGTTTAGGTCGATATTAAGTGTGTTAGATGCTGTGCTAGTACTCTATCCTCTAGTAGGTGTTTTCTAAGATCCCTAAGTGTTACGACGTATATCCAGTATAGTACAAATATGCCGAGGGTTATTAGTGATAGTACAACGTAGAGGACTGTACTTCTCCTTGGTACTGTGTACGTTCTCTCAGGTAAATGCGCTATACCTGAGGTTCTGAGTATAAGAGCTATACTATCTTCAATTCTCTCTACCTCAAGTAAATCTCTATTCAGTACGTGCAGTGTATAGAATAGAGCTACTAAGCTAACTACTGCAAGTAATCCACCTAAGCTCACAATTCCTAGGTACAGGAACAGCTCCTCGAGATTGACACCTGTAATTAACTTCTCAAGTAGTCCCCTAATTCTCCAGACACCATAGAGGGACAACAGAAGTGAAGTTATTCCAAATACTATGTAAGTCGTGACCAGTAACGTACTTCTCCTTCTCGGTATTCTCTGTACTGAAGCTCTTACTCTCTCAAGTTCAAGAAGGGCTTGCTTGTGCTCAGGATAGCTCTCACCAATTACCCTACATAGATCCTGTAATGTAGATGATAGGTCATCTATGTGAATTCTCTCAACTCTTAAACCGCTATACAGTAGGTACGCTATTACTAGCTGAGAGAAGCAGGAAAGAGTTAGGGTGATCACACTCTTCAGTAATTCAGGTATTGTTCCTGGTATAGTACTCACTACAGTGCTCACAATCATGGCAGTTATCAAAATCATGAAGATACTCCTTGGTGGTACTAGTTGTAATGCTACATCTACATTCCTCACTGCATTCCCCTCCTACTCTAGCTACTACATAGTATGTATTAGTTGTGATTTCAGTACTGTGGTTTCCTGTTGTAGTGCTTTTAACACGAGGTATCTGTACAGGTACATCAGTGGAGTATCTAGCATGTTTATCAACATCTTGAAGCTGTACTGGCAAAGAGCTGTATATAGTACGGCGCTGTACGGTATTGTACCTAGGTAGGCTATGTGTATGAAGAGTGTTGAGTCAATTAATTGACTTATAGCTGTTGAGATATTTTCTCTCAACCAGAAGTGCTTACCTTTGGTGATTCTCTTCAGGCAGTCAAATACTCTGGTATCTACGTAGGTAGATGTGAGATAGGCTACTACACTAGCTAGTGTAATTCTTGGACTCCATGTGAAGAATCTGAAGTACCACTCATGTAGTTCTGGTGGTTGTACTGGTGAAGCTGGTAAGTATACAGCTATGAGTATGAGTAGTGACACAACTATGTTGACTATCATGGATATGGTAGCTACCTGAAATGCTATTCCCCATCCATAGAACTCATTTATTATGTCTAATAGCTGTACGACAAACCAAAATACGAAGATTACTGCTGGTACGGTGAAGAAGCCTATTTGTGTTAGCTTCTGTGCAGCTATGTTGCATGATACGTAAGCTCCACAGTACAGTAGTGAGAGTACAAGCAGTACGGTTAGTGACCTACCGCCTACTCTATGCTCGTACATCAGGATACAGGATCTTTACTACCTACTCTTAAGTTTAGTTCTCGTGACTTAACCTCTGTGCCAGAGTAACCAGAAGTACCTCTCCAGTACCCTCACCACTTCTCTACTCTTGATCTTAACTGATAGCTCGTGGTTGTACGTTAGAGCAGCTTCACTCCAGTTATGACTTCCTACGAATGCTACTTCACCGTCTACGATCACTAACTTCATGTGATCTATATCTGTCTGGTTATCTAGCTTCACCTCTACTCCAAATTTCTTTAGGAAGGTTGATGTTAGGAGATTTTCCTTAATGGTACCGCTATATGTCCTGTACTCTAGGTACACAT
>CAZYGV010000140.1:0-3582 GCA_964647155.1 uncultured Thermoproteales archaeon
TTCTCACACCAAAGCGAGTATTTGTCATCTACAGTAACATGTTAACCTCTAGAATTGAGAAGTGTGCAAGGATGCATAATCTCGATTCTGAGTCTATTATCAGAGCTCTTGATGATGTTTTATCTGATGTACCTGCTAGCAGGAGAGGACATGTACTAGAGATTAAGAGGAGGATTCTCAGTGGTGTGGTTGATATTGATGCGTATGTTAGGGTTCTTAGAGTTATTAAGGATCGTGTTAGGTGAAGAAGAGTGGGTATGTTGTGTATAGGTTGTCTAGGTCTTGTTGGTTTTCGATTTCTATCTGTTGATTCTCTACGTGTTTTAGTAGGTATTCTAGGTGTTTTCTCACTTCATTTCTAAGTGCTGGGTCTTGTACTAGTTGATCTAGGTTACTCATTACTTGCTTGATTTTGTCTACATTTCTCGTGCTTATGACGATGTGTATTTCCTCTGGTGTTAGTTCTGGTATTTGTTGTAGTACGTTCTCTAGCATTGCCCAGTACAGTGCTTTTTCCTTATTTGCTTTCTTCAGTACTTCGAGTACGAGTTCTCTGTAGTTTGTTGATATGTACTTTGCTAGGGTCTTTAGTTCTGGTCCTGTAAGGGTTTCTGGTTTTATGTAGATTCCCTGGTCTATGGTTAGTAGGTTTATTAGGTGTGTTGTATCGAGTGTGATGTTGTTGATTATTTGTTGCTTTATTGCTGTCTTTATGGCTTCTATGTGTAGGTCGATGAAGTATAGGTACTCTGGTCTGTACTTGATTATGTCTTGTCTCAGTTCTTCGAGGTCTCTTAACTTGCTGTATACCTCATTTAGTTTTAGTGTGTAGGTTATGTTCTCTAGGCCTAGTTCCTGTAGTGGTATCTCAACAGTGATTTCTCTAGGTACTTCACCTAAGTGCTGTACTGCTCTAAGTGCTTTTCTGAGTATAGCGTAGTCTAGGTTCTCTACTGCTTGTGTTAGTACGTTCTTCACTACTTGCTCAAGTTCTTTCACTGCTCTATGTACTTCAACTAGTGTTCTCCTATCTACAGATGCTATCTTCCTCACTACCTCTAGTGGTTCTACTTGACTTGCTGTTTCAAGGATCTGTAGCCTATTCTCTAGCTGTGGTTTGACTATTGCATGTAGTTGCTGTATGTAGTTGCTTAGTTGTGCTACTGCTTCTTCAAGACCTCTTATCCTTACTTCAACCTCTTTAAACTCCATGTATCTCTGAGGTAGTTCCTGTAGTTCTCTTAGGGTGGTGCTGAGTTTTGTCATGTAATCTACTAGCTTTGGTAATTTAGTGATACTCGATATTCTTGGTAGTACTACTTCACGTGTTATTGTTGCTGTTTCACCCGTTATCAATGACCTAAATGTCTCCTCTATCGGTGGTATTCTCGGTAGTGGTGCTATGTTTCTCACTACGTAGTCATGCATTATCTTTGAGATCTCAATTAGTTTCTCTAGATTTGGTTCTTTGAGGTAGCTACTTACCAGCTCTCTTACCTCTGCTAGGTTTCGTACTGTTTTCGGTAGTATGCTCTCTAGTCTAAGTACTCTCTTCATTAAGTAGTAGTTGTACCTGTGTACTTCTGCTAGTAGTGGTTTTCTTTCTAGAATTGGTTTCAGTATGTGTGCAGCTAGTACTGCTTCAGTTTGTGTTGGGTGTACCTTAATGCCTTCTCGCAGTATCTTCTCTCCTAACTTAACTATCTCCTTCTCTGTGTAGGTTTTCAGTAATTCCCTTACTTCAGGTCTCTTCAGTACCCATTCCCTATACGCTCTAATTCTTCCCTCAAGCTCTATTTTCCTTAGTGTTGTTTCCTGTCTTAGCTTCTCTGCTAGCTTTGCTACTGCCTCTGCTTGTGTTGCATAGCTTCTCGATAATCTTGTTAGTTTTGTGTAGAGATCAAGGAGTTTTGCTATCTTTGACATCTCTGCTTCTATTCCACGTCTCATCTTTAGGTACTCTATGTAGAGTTTTGCTATGTGGTAAGGTACTGATACTACAGCTGGTTTACTTAGTATGCTGTATGTCGCTTTTGCTGTAAGTCCTGTAGCTACTGCTAGGTGACTCAATGATGTTGATATCTTTCCTAGCTTTAATTTCTCTAGAATCTTCTTCACTGCTTCCACATATACTCTGTACCTGGTTGCTATGTCTAGGTACCTTAGTCGTGTATAAGGTACGTGTGCTAGATACCTCCTAGCTAATACAAGCTCAGTGGTCCTCATAAACCTCAGGTATAGGCTACGGTACATTACTCTCAGAGCAAATGCTCCTATTGAAATAAGTGGTCTCACTATCATCGAGTATGGTGCTGATAGCACTATGAAGCCTGTTATAAATCTAAACATTGTCCAGGTAACTGATATTCCACCAAGTAATCCTGCCATGAAATCACAGACTATGGGCAATGGCATGAGGTAAGTGAAGACATGTCTTATAAGTGCCATGATTTCTTGAAGTGGCCACCTGAGTTTGCTCAGTTCCTCAACTATGGTCTTATATCGCTCAATAAATGGTGTGTAGAGTAACCAGCTGTATCTGGTCCAAGCTATTCCTGTTCCTGGTATAGTTATGTCGATGATGGTGTAGTCACTTGGTTTTGTCTTGTTTACAGCTTTTACCTCAATTACTAGTCTATACATGTGTGGTGTTGGGTCATTGTACTTGAAGGTATTTGGTGCTAGTGACTGTAACCTCGTATAGACTCCATATACTTCTGGCATGTTCTCTAGTAGTATCTCAACTTCTTCAAGTGCTGTATATGGTGCTATGACTTCGTTGTAGAATCTCGTGTAGTTTGTGTATATTTGCTTGAACCAGGTTTCTGGTACTACATCTAGGAACTTGTAATGGGTTATGCTGTGTATTACTGTCATGTTTGGATTGCTCATATACACTACACTTACACTAACATCCTCACTACCTATGTAGTTGATTGCTATTGAGGAGTTTACCGGTACTATAGCTCTTAGGATGATGTAGTTATCTCCTTCACCTACGAGCTTAGTACCTCTAGGCATTGACACTAGTCCTGCTACATCGCTACCTTTCTTGATGATTACGTACGGTATTTGGATTGTTAGTTTAGGGATTACTGAGTAGTTTATGTCGTATGTCATCATGTCTATTGCTAGTTCTTGAATGTGTAGTGTGATGTTTCTGTAGGTGTAGTTTATGTATGTTGGTACTGTTACGATGCTTACGTTACTTGGTATCCAGCACCAGTACAGGATTGCTTTCACTGTGTAGTTTCCTGTCGGTAGTACTGCTACCTTCTGTCCACTTGCATTCAGCTGAAATACATACATCTCATTTGTCTCTATGTTCTGTAGTATGAGGCAAGTGTATGGTACTGATCTATTTGCTTGATCAATAACCTTTATTCTCAGTGCTCCGTAATCTGTTATGCTGAAACTCTGTAGTTCAGTTAGGTCTATTGCTAATTCTGCACGTTCAAGTGAGTACGCTATGACGAAGGGGTATGTGTAGTAAGTCGCTATGCCAAATACTAGCAACGATATACCTAATCTTCTAAGTGGTGTACAGAGTAGTACTGCTCCGAGAAGCATTAGAACTGGTAG
>CAZYGV010000141.1:0-3542 GCA_964647155.1 uncultured Thermoproteales archaeon
GCATTCCCTTACTTTCACTTGTGTAAAGTACTTAAGTTTTTGTGGGAGCTACCATCTTGTGATACTAGTTGGTGATCTCTGTGAGTAGGGGTATTGAGATACGTGATCCAGTACATGGCTACATTGAGTTAAGTGAGTTAGAGAAGAGATTGATAGATACTGAAGTCTTTCAACGCCTTAGATACATAAAGCAGCTTGCTCTCGCCTATCTCGTGTATCCTGGTGCTGAACATACAAGATTTGGGCATAGCATCGGTGCTATGTATCTTGCATCTATCTACGGTAGGCACTTCATGGAGGAAGGTGTCCTCGATGAAGATGATGTAGCTCTACTAAGGGTATCTGCTCTCTTACACGACATCGGTCATGGACCTTTTTCACATCTATATGAGGAGCTTCTCATTAAGTACCGTGGTAAGACGCATGAGGATATTGGTTCGTGGATTATTGAGGAGAGCGAAATTAGTGATATCTTGAGTGAGTATGGCTTTGAGCCAAAGGTGGTATCAAAGCTTGCTGTGGGAAAGTACCATGTATCTGACAAGGGTAAGCTTATGTCGCAGATAATATCTGGTCCTGTAGATGCTGATAAGATGGACTTCCTACTTCGTGACTCATACTTCACAGGTGTTGAGTATGGTAGGATAGATCCCTATAGGTTGATAAGTAAATCGAAGTACATAGATGGTGTCATCGCGTTTAGATTGCCAGCATCGCTGTATGCTTTGGAAGCATTCATGATTGCTAGGTACGAGATGTTTAGAGCTGTGTACTTTCACAAAACTGTTCGTGCTGCTGAGTTAATGCTACTGAGAGTTCTCGATGGACTTAAGGATGAGCTTGGAATTCTCGATTTTAGGTCAGTTGAGGAGTACTGTAGGTTGACTGACTACACGATATTAGCTGAATTGAGGAGATTAGTTAAGATACCTCAACTACAGGGTGAGCAACGTAAGATTCTTGAACTTGCTTCAATGCTCTATAGGAGAGATCTCTTCAAGTGTGTTTTTGATAAAATACTTCATGTATCAACTCCACAGAATATAGACCTCAAAGTGAAAGTCAAGGATCTTGAGAGGGAAATTGCAAGTATGGTGGGTATAGATGACATCTACGTGATTGTTGATATAGTGGGTATTCCATCTCTCCCCTATACGTCCTACCTACCTGAACCAATGGATATACCAGTGTACGAGTACTGTGATGATGGTATTAAGCTAGGGTACTTAACGCAGTACTCGACCATTGCTGGTGTCTTGAGGAAGTTCATGAACTTCATCAGGGTATACACACATGGGAGATTTAGAAATGAAGTGAGAAAAGCTGCTGAGAAAGTATTGGGTGAGGTCATTAGCAGTCTAGCTCTTGAGTGAATACTACAGGATTAATGTGTTTGGCGGGTACTTATCCTTCTCATTGAAGTACTCATCTAACCTTATTCTCCCGACATGAATTGTTGATACTCTCTTCTTTGCTGGTGTTAGGATCTTGACTTCACCTTTTCTAAAGTTTATTTCTTGTAGTATTCCTAGACCAAGGAATGAACCATCACTTGAGTAGAGACCACAGAGGAGACCTCTTTCATCTCCTTCACGCACTACTACGACCTCCTCAATGTCGGGGAATACTTGTTTTGCACACTCTTTCATGTAGTTTCTATCCACTGCTTTTCCTCGAGGTAGAACTACGAGCATTGTATCTTCAGCTTTCTCTACATACACTGGTTCGATACCTAGAGCATTAACTAGCTTCCCATACTCACTACTTGACCTAGCTATTGCAAAGCCTGAACCAAGTACAGTGTTTTGGAAATTAACTTCACCTAAATCAAGTGAGAGAACTCTGGCATTTCTGAAGTGTCTCTTGTACATGTTTTCCCTAAACATCTTCCTCTCAATGGCATCTCTTTGAGGTACTCCTCTCAATGCAGGTACCCTAATTATGTCGATGAACTCGTACTTCTCTACTGGCTTCAGAATGGGTTCAAGCTCTGTACCTAGCTCTAGAGCAACAACTACATCAGGTTTAACAGCATCAATTAGAGATAGCTTCTGTTCCCTAGCTTCCCACCCTCTAATCCACCCATCGGTAACAACAATAGTGAAGTCAACTCCACTACTCTGTGCTCTGCTCAGTAACTTCTGAACACCGAGAATAACCTTGTGTGTTAAGCCTGCAGGACTGACACAACCAACAAAATAACCATCGACAAATGGTAGAAGTGAAAGTGATGGATATGGCCTATTCACAATACTCATACTAATGACAGAGGGTAGACCAAAGTCTGATTGACCGAGATCAGTATCGATTATGGCGCATTTCTTATCCATAGCAGTCAACGTGTTTAGCAATAGTAGAGAGAACGTAGATTTCCCAGATGCGACGTTACCCAAAACAAGGACTCTACCACTGCTCAACCTAGTTGTTATCCTCTCAATAGCGTACTTCCACTCAATAGGTGCTCTAACTTCAGGTTCCCTCTCTAGCGAACCACCTTCACCAACCTTAACCTCAAGGACAGACCTCTCAAGAGCTAGAATTATGGTTGCTCTACTACGAGGTATTGAAATGGATTCACGTTCACCAAGCTGCTTACCCCAAACCTCAATTAATCCCTCTACAACCCTGATATTTGCTGGCCCAATAACCTTAATCCACTTACCCTTCTCAACCTCAATTCTCATGTACAGTACCTCACAGACACTAGGTAACTTTAGTTATTTGTTATTTCTCGAATGTAAGTAGTTCCCTCGACACATACCTTCTACACAGCGCTATCTCGAGAGCATCGTAGATGTCTGATGGCAGTCTCAAACCGAAATACTCAATAGGGAGAACCCTCCACACTTCACGCTCTGAAACTAAGATCAAGTACACGAAACACCTACAGCACCTAAATACCTCACCAACACAGGCCCTAAACCTCCTCAATAACTCAGAAACAGGACTCGAAGGTACAGAGCCAACCTTAACCTCTATGACACTACATGAACTACACAAGACCTCAGCAACATCACGAAGAATAGAGAAGACATCGTCAAGAGACCTAACAACCCACCACAAAGCAGGAACACCATCAATAAGGAGAACAACACCAATTCTCTTCAACCCAAGGTCAATACCGAGAACAACACGATCAAAGAAAACCCTACCCAAAACCCTACGCACAACCTCACGAACAATGTAGAGAGCTAAGTACCTATCAGAGACACAGCACAAATCCTCACCACACACAACAACAGGAACAGAGACATCACGAAGCTCAACATCAGAAACCAAGACATCGACACTAGGTATAGGAGGTACAGAGTCAAGTACATGAACCTCAAAACAACACCTAGAGAAAACAGTGAGCAACCTCCTCAACAACCTCGGATCACGAACATACACACCAACACGAACACGGAAAACACAATCCAACACAGAATCAAAACAGCGAAAACACAAAGAAAAACTTATAGACACAACGACCAAACGAAAACACAGTAGAGAGCGGGGGTGCCCGAGCCAGGTCAAAGGGGGCGGGCACCCCCGCTCTCTAC
>CAZYGV010000142.1:0-3513 GCA_964647155.1 uncultured Thermoproteales archaeon
TACCTATACCCACAATCACTGAGAGGAGCAATTCTACAGGAAGCACTCAAGATAAGTGAGAAGATAACTCCAAGCATTAGAGCAGGAAAGAATCCGCAGATCCTAGCTCTAGCAATAGTGTACGAAGCAGAGAGAAGAGTTAGGAGAAGATTCGGTATCACCAGGATCTATACACAGAATGAAATTGCTAGGAGATTTGGATACAGCGTTCACACACTTCGTGAGTACGTGAAGCTAGTTAGGAACTTATAGTAATTTCCTGAGGTAAGTCCGTAGCATTCCAGCTAAAGTAAGCAACAACAGTAACTGGAACCTTAACCGTAATTCTCCTACTCAATGCCCTGAAGTCCTTAACGAGGTACCTACCTTCAGGATCCTTAATATCGACTTTAAGCCCTATCTTACCGATGTACTTTGCGGTAGTTACATTACCATTACTCGATACGCTGTAGAGAGTCAACTTACCTCTAAACGAGTACTTTACCCACAGATCTAGAGAGCTAGCTCTCTTCTTCAGTATCGTGCTCAGAGCTTTCTTAACGCATCTAGCTATGACACGAGCTATGGTATCACTCGAGACCTCCGATGTGAAGTTAATCTCTCGTCTTATCTTGAGCTTGTGGAGGAATGATGTGTATAGGTCAATAGCTTTGACTCTGTACATTAGGGTTACTGTGCTATCGATGTCTTTGGTGTAGCGATAGAGTTTCTTACCAACCTCAAACCAAGCTCTGAAGACTAGGTTTGTACATACAGTAGGTCTACCTTCTGGATTCAAGTTCACTACTACGTTGCTCCCTGTCAGTATGACTTCAATACGTAGGTTCGATGTTATGAGTGTAGTGTTGTATTTCTGGATGTAGTTCAGTACCTCCTTCTCCACGTACTTAGCTAGGTCGCTGAATTTCCACGTGGTATTAGTTAGGTAGTTCAGTAGTGCTCTATCACACACCACCATCGTGTACACGTGAATTGCTCTACTTATTGACCTCTGGAGTGTAATTGCTTCAAGTGCTCGTTTATAGATCGTCGTTGCCGTTATTAGGCCGATTACGACTTGTGCTGCCACTGAGAATGTGAGTAAGGTAATGACTAGGTACAGTAGTGTTATGTATGTGAAGACTGCTCCTTTACTTCCTGATGACCTGTACATAGAGCACTCTACCCTCCTCATCTAGGACAGGTACTAGAAACGTAGCATTACTGTACACCTCCGTGCTTACCAGTATCAGTGCATGGCCTGTACCGTTGATGTTAATGAGCTGTGTAGTGCTGTAGTTACCTAGAACTACATCGACAACTACATCAGGTACGTACTTGCTGACTACATGCGCTACAGCACACTCATTAACTAGCTCCTCAACCTCACTACTCGGTATGTGTAGAGGTAGGTACGTAGCTGGAACTAGCACAGTTATCAATAAGAGGACCTCGAGTAGGTACCACCTCACTACTTCATCACCTCGAGAAACTTCTCCATAATCAACTCAAGGTGCTTCAGCACTGTTGTGAGTAGTGTAGTTACTACACTCACTAGTGCTACTACCATCAGTGCGTAGGTCAGTGTGATTGCTAAGTAGATGAGCGATCCTCTTCTAGATCTCTTAGGTAGCCTTTTGAAGATGGTGAAGGAGGATACTATTGTGAATCCATTATCTGTTAGGTATTCGTGTAGTGTAGCGTTAACTTCTCGGTACTTCTTTATCAGGACTACGAGGTTTAGTAGGGTTGTCAGAGTTGTGAACAGGATAATAGCTACCAAGATACAGGATGCTAGTAACCAGAGTACACTAGCTATAGATTCCTCAAATAGCTTCATGATGTTCGCTAGAGGTGCTTCAATTAAGAATTTAAGGAGTACTAGCCGTATTGATTACCCCCTTATAAGTCATTGAGACTCAACACTTGGGTGCTTACGTGCTTAAGCTAACTCCAGGTACATTAAAGAGTAGCTTAGTGAAGTTAGTGAAGGTATTGAGTAGTGAGGTTGCTCGTGATGAAGCTTCAGTATGGGAGCAGATACTTCACTTAATAGATGCTGTACAGCGATGTGTCTACACCACCTGCCTGTTCAGGTGTGAGAAGTGTCCATTAACGTGTGATAGGTTCTTGATGATTAGGGAGCATTTGAAGCTATACCCATGCTCCGGTACGCTAATCCTTGATCCTAGAGCAGTGAGAGTTGAGGACATTACCTGTAGTAAGTTTCCAAAGATTTGGCTTAATGAGATTAGGCATAGGTTAACTAAGTTACAGACAAATACCTCCTCTGTAGTGGTTCAGGAACAAGTCCTCAGTAGCACGTATGTTCATGGGAGAGATACCGAGTTGGTCCCTGGTTCCGAAACTTACAGGGTTAACATCTTCTTAGTTGTGGTGAGTAGAGAGAGGTTGAGTTATTGTGCTAAGCCGTGTCTTCCAGTTTTCGTACTTAGTCAGCTTGAGAAGCACTTAATTCCTGTACTTCAGTCCATTATCGTGGAGAGACCACAGTACTACACTGAGCGTTTACTGAGGTATCGTAGGTTCGTCTGTACGTACTTGCTACTCACGAGAATTGATATGGATTTGGAGCAGGAGTTGATTAGTGACTTGAGCACTTATCTCGTGTTGAGATCCTGTGGTCTTAAGTACTTAATACCGCCACTTCTCGATGCTAGAGTTGAGGATTTGTTTGCTAGGAGTTCAAGCAACTACGTCTACCTAGCGCACTCTATAGGTGCTAATCTCGCGTATAGAGTGAGGAATGTGGTTTCAGAGCTACGAGCACTACTTAGGTTAGCTAAGTTGAAGGGTTTGGCATTAGATGAGGAGAGACCTTCAGGTAAGTGCGATATCAAGTTATTTAATCACAGCTTGAGGTTAGTTTTTGATGTTCATCCCTATACGCCTAATACCATGTCGATTAACATTAGGAAGCTAGATAGGAGTTACTTCTCGCTAACGAGGCTAATTCAGTGCGGTTGTCTAAGTGTTAAGGATGCGGCTTACCTACTAACTACGTTACTTCTCAAACGTGAGAGCATTATGATTGTTGGTGAGGTTAGTACTGGAAAGACTACGCTGCTTAATGCTCTTGACCTAGCTCTACCACATAACTTGAGGAGGGTGTACATTGAGGAAGCTGAAGAGACACCACGTGTACCGTATCTAAATCAGGTTAAGTACATCGTTGAGCCTTATGAGGTGAGTGCGAAAGCTAGGTACCTAGAGGTCATTAAGTTACTTCACAAGAGACCAGACATAGTGATCTTTGGTGAAGCTAAGGGATATCTACACTTCAAGGCTCTATACCATGCTGTTATTACAGGTATACAGTGTCTTGCTACAGCACATGCACCGTCAGTAAGTGCTCTCCTCATGAGACTACTCAACATCTACAAGATTCCTCCAGAAGTCATTACTCAGGTACCTGTAGTCGTGGTCATGTGTAGAGAGGGTACTGTACGGAAGGTTCGTGGTATCTATAGATTGATTCAGAAGGGTAGTGAGGTACTGCCTATAAACTACGAT
>CAZYGV010000143.1:0-3509 GCA_964647155.1 uncultured Thermoproteales archaeon
CTCTTCAGGAACATCAATGTGTAGTTACCAAACGGCATTAATAGCGTTAAGTAATTACCTGCTACCTCTGTCTCGTATACTACCTCACTATTCCTGATTACGTAAACTGTGAAGTTCCTTACATCACTGTATATCCTCACGATGTACCTACCAACGTAAATTAGTGTAGTTACCTTCTGAAGCAGTAGAGAGTCAGTTAGTAACTCAGCAGTAATGGGTACAGTACTCTTCCTCTCCACTATGGTGACTTCATGAAGCTTCTCAACATATGGTCTGTTGAGTTCACCACTTAAAGTCCTCTCAAGAATTACTCTCTTACCAACAAGTACCCTTAAGTTGATGAAGGGTACTGTGATATTACCTGCTTTTACAATAGAAATCACTACCCTAGTTCTCGTAGTATTGATCAAGTACTTCTTAGCAGATATATCGATGCTGTATCTCAGAATGTACGTGTACCTGAGAGGTCCTTCTAGAACCGTAACACCTGGTACAATAACCTTCAACAATTCTACTCTATTAACTCCAGGTTGTAAATTACAGGTGGTAATTAGGTACTCATAAAAGTGAATTACTTTACCACAGATATTTGCAACAGTGTGACCTCTAGGAATGTTTACAACAACCTTTACACGAAGTGCACTCCTATCAACATAACATCTGAAGTAGTGCCTTACTCTCAAGACGTTAAATGTCCAAGAGAAGTCACCAGAGATGAACCTTACGCATTTAGCGCTAGAGATATCAGGTACATGAAACACAATTACTGAATCTTTGACCTCGGTAGGTTTGATGATGTGTTCTCTAACTTCAAGTACCACGTCACTTGACTCACTAGTAATGGGTTCCATATTCAATCTACAGCAAGTAAACCTCAAGTAGGTGGTGAAGTTAACATAGACTGTCTGAACCCCTACAGGTACTATACGTGTAAACCATTTACGTACAATATCACTAGCTGGTTTACCCTTCAGATCATAACTTGTATCGCTAAGCGTACCCGTAGAGGGATCAGTTGTCCAACCCCATACAAATACACCTCTAAACCATGGTCTTGGATTACCTAGAAATACACGGAAGAGAGCTTCAAAACACATAGCCTGTTTCTCTGGATCAGGTTCACCAGGACCACTAAATTTCCAAGGCTTAATCTCAGCACCCTTAACTGATCGATAACCAATTTCCGTAAGTACGATAGGTTTCCCATATCTCCTAGCTAATTTCTCAAGATCTAATACCACATTTCTACCATGTACTGTGTGGTACCAGCATTCTACGAGTTCGCTCACCGACTTAACCTCAGTCCTCGATAATTCAAAGTAAGCACTAATACCAATGAAGTCTAAATACCTAAACCACTCAAGATCTAGCAGCTCACGAAATCCCCATTCACTATACCACCAATTAGTATTGTACGTAATTAATCCTGAGTATACACTCCTAACACTGCCAATGATATCAATCCAGTAACTAGCATACTTACGTGACTTTAAGCTCTCCAATTCAGAACCAATACAGAGTACTTCAACACCAAGCTCTTGAGCTAACTTAGCGTAGTGTAGAACAGCTCTCTTATACGATCTAAACCACTCTTCAACATCTGAAGGCTTGATAAAACCTCTCCACGTACCATCATCAACTAGGAGAAATAGGACTAACATTACCTTGAGACCAAGATCATGAGCAACCTTAATCATTTTTCGAAGTCCTAGGTCTTGAGACCTATCAATCTCAACCATACAGCTGTACTTATCATACTGATGTAGATAAACTACAAGTGCTACGTAATTGGGACGTAACACCTCTTTCAATCTCTTCAGCTCTTTAATAGCTTCATCACTACCATAAGGATACCTTTCAGGAAGTAGGTAGACACCAGCAAAGTACTCACCTACTCCTGAATCAGTACTCAGTACTTCACCATATGACCATTCCTCACCTCTCTCCTGAATCGCTACATTGCTGTAGCTACTGAGCACTACTCTTGCTATTGCAATTACCACTATGAATAGTAGAAGTAAGCCGATGAGTTTACTCACATGGTGGTGTGCATTTGTTAAATTGTTAAAAGTTACTTTACGATCTATGTCTAGAGGTTGGTGATGTAAATGGCTGCTATAGATCTAGCATTTACAGTAACACTATCTCTACTAGCTCTTTACAGTGCTTACTACTTAAGCATGTTCACTATAGCAATCATGAGATCTAGAAGATGTAGCGGAACTAGTTTAGATACATGTAGTAGTAGTGAAGTTGAAATACTTAGCAATCCTGTTAAATTACATTCTAGACCATTTGTATCGATTATTGTTCCAGTAAAAAATGAGAGGTATGTTGTGCGTAGATTACTTGAGGCTTGCAGTAACCTGATGGATAGGTATGGTAAGGATTTTTGTGAACTGATTATAGTCGATGACTCCATAGATGACACTGTTGATATACTGAGGAAATTGGTCGCAGAGTATAATAAGCGCGGTTACAGGATACTGCATCTCCATAGAGGGTTAGGCGATAATAGCTGTAAAGCTGATGCACTTAACTACGCAATGAGGTTCATCAAGGGGGACTACGTGGTTCTCTTCGACGCTGACTTCATACCACCACCAGACATACTCCTCAAGACAATACCTGAGCTAGAGAGAAACCCAAGACTTGGGTACATTCAGTGCTGCTGGGAACACATAAACAGAGACTACAACATAGTGACGAGGATAGCTTCGCTAAACTACGAGCTACAGTTCCTCATAGAGCACCCAGCAAAAAGCACCTTAGGTGCACCCATACTAATCAATGGTTCAGCATGCATACTGAAGAGAGAAGCCATAGAGGATGCTGGTGGTTGGCAACTTAGCCTAGCCGAGGATCTAGATCTAGCAGTTCGTATGTGGTTAAGAGGTTGGAGAGGTAAATATGAACCAAACATTGTGTGCTACTGTGAGGCACCACCAAATTTCATGGCATTTCGCAGACAGCAATTTAGATGGGCACTAGGGTACGGTCAAACAGCTAGGAGATTACTCAAGACAGTACTAGGAGCAAGTACTCCTCTAAATCAGAAGCTAGATGTGAGCGTTACATTACTGAGACACACAGTGTACCCACTCATGCTAACACTCGTAATACTCCTGCTAATGTACTCACTCCTAAATGAAGTACCTAGAGACACAACATACATATCATCATTAGCTAGCTTCCTAACAGTATCTCCTTGGATAGTATTTACCTATGTAGCATTTAGAAGGAGTAATGACATGACATCACTCATAAAGGAAACATTTACGATGTTCCTCTTCAGCTTAGCACACATTGGATTAGCTCTTAGCAACTCAATAGCGTACATAATCGGTCTAGTCAATACTCATTACATCAAGTTTAAGAGAACACCGAAGTACGACATAAGGGGTAGAGATGATAAGTGGGTTGATAAGGTATATCAAGTGAGACCCGGAATTTTACCCTTTGTAGAACTCGCAATAGCATCACTACTATGGTTTTCGATAGCTAGATGG
>CAZYGV010000144.1:0-3507 GCA_964647155.1 uncultured Thermoproteales archaeon
AGTCGATGTATATTCCTGAATACCCTCTGAGTACGCTGACACCTCTCTACCACGTAACTCTCCCTTAACCTCATCACTCACAGGAAATCCCCAGCACTAGCACACAATGAGTAAGTCTAATAAACTCTAGTGAATGAGACCTCACGACATAGGTGAGGTAGTGTATGGGTAAGCTAATTACCAAAAAACTTGAGAAATTATACAGTTACCTACGTAACAAGAACATTCAGGTAGCAATCGTGACAATACTCGTACTACTCCTCTTTAGTGGATTCTTCTACCCACTTGTCTACTTCAGGGAAGCTTCAAGGCTATCACTACTAGCTACTGGTAGAGTAGGTCCAGGCATGCAGGCAATAGATGAAACTGCTATGGTATTCCTATCGTACGGTATGGGTGTTGCTGGTCTACTTGTGCTGTACTACGCAACAGTGAGAAGATTCGAGGTATCTACTCTGAGAAATGTGCTATTACTTGGTGCATTCCTACTTATACTCTCGATGTTGATGCTATATCAGCTAGAGAAGATGAAGATAGGTATTAGGTAGTTATTCACCACATAGTATTTCCGTACCAACATCCTCACCACGAAGTACTCTAACTACATTCCGTGGATCTAAACCGTTGATGACGTAAGCCCTGAATCTAGCTCTAGCCAGTATGCTAAGTGATACATAGTCGAAGAGAGTGTATGTTCCTGCATAGTACTTAACCTGGTGTAGAAACATCTTAAGGAGTTCACTTGCCTTAACGGATTTGAGCTTACTAGCTTTTGGATTCTTCTTCGGATCATCCGTATATATACCATCTACGTCAGTAGCTATGATCAGTACATCGCATGGCCAAGTATCAGCTATGACACATGCAACTGCCGTTGTTGATTGACCGGGTTGAAGACCACCAATTATAACAACCCTAGAGGTAGCTAATGCCTTTAAAGCTTCATCGAGGCTACGGGGAACTCCTGGATAGGATATATCGGACATTAGTTGTGCTACAAGTAGAGCATTCAACCTAGCACACTCAATACCAAGTACATCACACTGTCCTTCACTTAAACCAAGCTCTCTACCATAGCTAACGAACTTTCTAGCTATAGAACCACCGCCGACAACTAGTGCTACCCTGCAACCTTCATTAACTAACTCACGAATAATAGCACAATACTCCTTAATGATATCAACCCTAATACCTTGCTCAGACCAAAGTACGTGCCCACCTAACTTCAGTACGATCCTCACGTTGTAACCCTTAAACACGTGTGAGCAACATTTTTTAAGTCTTCAACTCACGACACAGTAGAGACAATGTCATCACGTGATGATTGGGAAGAGGAATTTGAAAAGATAGATACCGAGGGATTGGGAGAGGAAGGAATTCGGAAGTACTTACTGCGTAAACTGATTAGAGAGCTAAGGAATAAGAAGGGTAGAGGGACCGAACTAATATCACTCTACATACCTGCTGGTAGACCCATTGCGGACGTCATGAATGTTCTGCGACAGGAGTACGCAACAGCAACGAACATTAAGGATAGAACAACAAGACATCATGTACTCGATGCTCTTGAAGCTATAATGCAGAGACTAAAGTACTTCAGACAAACACCACCAAATGGATTAGTGATATTTTGTGGCTACGTATCGAGAGGTGCTCCAGGTGATGAGAAACTTGAGTGCTACGTAATTGAACCACCTGAGAAGCTAACGTCGTATCTCTATCGATGTGACTCAAGATTCTACACAGAGATTCTTGAAGAGATGCTAGAGGATAAGGATGTGTATGGACTAATGGTCATTGATAGAAGTGAAGCAACATTCGCACTTCTGAAAGGGCGAAGATTAGAGATTGTTGAGAATATAACATCCGGTGTACCAGGTAAACACAGTGCTGGTGGTCAGTCACAGAGAAGATTCCAGAGAATTATCGAGCAGTTAGCTCATGAGTTCTTTAAGAGAGCTGGTGAGTACATGGCTAAGATCTTCCTCAACATACCTAACTTAAAGGGTATAATTATTGGAGGACCAGGACCTACCAAGTACACGTTCGTACAGGGAGACTACATACACTACATGCTGAAAGATAAGATACTTGGTATTGTAGATACAGGGTACTCAGGTGAAGCAGGTATCTACGAGCTAGCTAAGAAGTCATACAAGATACTAAAGGATGTTCAGTACATTAAGGAGAAGCACCTAGTTCAGCAATTCATGTACTACGTAGTGAAGAAGAGTGAGTTAACTGCTTACGGTATACGTGATGTAGTGAGAGCACTTGAGCAAGGTGCTGTTGCACTACTCCTGATATCTGAAGAGCTTGAGGGTAAGGCTCTCTACCTCAAGTGTCCAAAGTGTGATTACAAGAGTACGAAGTTAGTTGTTGGAACTGAGAAGCCAGATATGAGATGTCCAAAGTGTGGTGCAGAATTGACAACAGTTGATGAGGTGGATGCTGTTGAGTACCTACTGAAACTAGCTAGACAAACAGGTGCAAAGGTTGAGCTAATTAGCTCTGAAACTGAAGAGGGTAAGCTACTCAAGTCCACGTTTGGAGGTGTTGCTGCGATATTGCGGTACCGTATCTTCTACGAGTACAGTACGTATTGACCTCAATTACCGTAGCGGTGATAAGTTTTTATTATAGAGCACAGCGTCATTACATGAATGAAGACGATCAATAGGGAAGATCTTGAGAGAGTTCTTAGATCTGGTTTAAGAAGGGATATCCTACTTACACTAGCTCACTATGGAGATCTCTCACTAAGTGAGGTACTTACTAAGCTAAATCTAGATCCTAAGAAGAAGACCTTAGTGTACTACCACCTTAGAGCACTGATGAACTGTGGGCTAGTGACCAGTGTTGAGAAGAATGGGATTAAGTACTACAGATTGACTGAGCTTGGGTATAGAGTTGCGAAGAACTTAGAGAGTGAGAGCGTTGGTATTAAACTATCGTTAAGTAGTATATTAAAGATGTTAATTTCCGCAACAGCTATGGTACTTTTTGTCACCTTGGTAATCGGTGTAAAGACAGGTGACGTACGAATTGCTAACGACACTATAGTAGTAACACCACAGAGCATAGTAGGTATCCTCGCTGCAACCATAACCGCTACTCTAGTGTTCCTACTAGGTTTACTCCTATTGCTGAGAAGAATGCCACGAGAGATTCTCAAGATGTAAATGTTGTGAAGCTTCCTCCACGCGGATACCATAACTACTGATATGCCAATTGATGCAGTTAGGTTAATCAACAACATAGCGAGTAGCAGAGTTTGTTGGTTAGCTCAAGAGGTCTTTCATAAAGATTGCCATGTGAAGATCGTTAGTAACCTTTTCTCAACATTCAACTAGGTAGACTAATTAAGAGGTAAATACCATGGAGCCATTCTCGTAGACCATGGAGGTAGAGCTACATAGTTGAGAACGCTGAGGAGAGGGTTTTGTGGTGCCGGGGGTGGGATTTGAACCCACGCAGGCCTACGCCAGCGGGTCCTCAACCCGCCCC
>CAZYGV010000145.1:0-3488 GCA_964647155.1 uncultured Thermoproteales archaeon
GCTAGAGAAGATTGGTATCCAACACCAAGTGTAGTACCATTTGCTAGATTCCTATCACTGATCTCAGGTAGGTGGTACATTGAGTTCACAAATCACCCAGCATGTGGTATGGCAACATACATCTACGTAGAGAAGAAAGGTGAAAAGCTAGAAGACATAAGGATGATACCGATAACAAGGTTCATAGATGCAGAAGGATTTCTAGAGTACTTAAGAGAGAAGATACCCGAGGTGTACGAAGCTGGGAAGTTCACGAAGTATATTAAGGCTATGGATGTACTACTGAAGTTACTTACCAAGTTCATTGACACCAACAAGGTACCGAGAGGCATCAATCTAAGAAAGATATTGATCAAGATCTTCATTAAGAGAAACTACAAGGCATTAGGAGAATTTCACTACAAGCTACTATTCGTAGGTATGATGCACTTCATGGACCTCTATAACTATGACATCGATAGAGTGAGGAGATGCTGTATACACTACCTTGTTCCAGACGGTAGAATAATACCGTTCTGTACATTCAACGTACTACCAGACATATATCGTGACTACATACAGGAGAAGTTCAAGATACCACTCGACGAATGGGTAAAGATCAAGGGCTCACACACAGTAGGCCCAGCAATTAAGTATAGGAGAGATGTAGAGAAGCTAGTGAGAGGAGAAGCGTATAGAAGGCACTACGAGGAAATACTCAAGCTAGTGAAGAGGTAATGGATGCAGATTAAAGTCATAACTCACTGTAGCAAAAGGAAGAGGTATACACTGAGCAACAGCAAAATAGCACCAACACTAGATCTAGCAAAGGAAGATGAATACAGGACACTACTTACTCACCTTATGCTACCCGCTATCGAGATGTATACAGGTCCACATGTGAAAATACTTAAACAACTCAAGGACAAGCTAGAGAGTCTAGGTCATGAATGTGAGATCTACTTCATATCAGCAAGATACGGCTTAATCAACTCTACTCAACACATCATACCTTACGAAGCACACTTAAAACAAGTAAAGGACCTACGTACATGGATTGAGGAGAGGGATCTAAGGAGTAAGTTAAGAGCAGTACTCCATCAATGTGACGTGCTAGTAATCGCACTAACGAGTACATACCTCAAGGTACTACAGTACTGTGGAGATGTGCTTGCAGGCAATGCACCTCCACATACCTGGATCACTATACCTCAGAGCTGGCTCAAGATATTTGAGAACCTAGTTCCCAGATCTTCCCTGAAGAAAGTATACACCTTTAGAACATACGGTCAATTCCTAAAATGCTTAAAGCTTCTATGTAATGAATTGATTAATGAGCTAAAGAAAGCCCCAACAGTATGCCTTAGGGTATGAAGATTCTACATAGATATGTCCCACATTTCACGAACTTCATGGAGAAATGTATTTCTATTTGAAATTCACCGTTTCACATGCCCCGCTTACCTCACGCGGTTCTGAGACCTAGGTTTAGGGATGAAGATGAGGACCGACGGTCAGGCGGGGTACATACTCATCCTTTCTCTAACCTATAGCTAACAACCTCATCCCTGAATACACCGATGAGTGGCTCCTTATGCTTGGGGCTCATGAATCCATGAAGCATACCTTCAGTATTGAATGCTACACCAATTCTACCTCTCACATCAACCACTATGACACCAGCAGTATTATCACCAAATAACTTAGTCAATTCCTCGATAACCACAGTTGCCGCATCCTGTGGATGATAACCCCTCCTCACGAGGTCACATACTCGATAACACAGGCAGAACCTCATTATGTACTCTCCAACACCTGTTGCAGATGCAGCTGCACAGGAGTTATCAGCATAGAAACCTGCACCGGGTACCGCACTATCACCAACACGACCAGGTAACTTCAACCAGTAACCACCTGTAGACACAGCTGCTGCTACATTACCATTCCTATCGAGAGCCACAGCACCAACAGTATCCTGTACAATACCGAGTAACTTAGCAAACTCAACATTCCTACGAAGCCAGGTAAAACCACGACCCTCAACCCACTCCCTCAAATACCTCTCAAATCGCTGAAGTCGATCCTCATCAATAACGTGCTCCTGATAGTGACCAAATACCTTCGCTAACCACTCAGCACCATAACCAACAACAAGTACGTGATCTGTACGCTCCATAACAGCTCGAGCAAGCTTAATTGGATTCCTCACATTACGAACAGCAGCAACAGCACCTACACTCAAATCACGACCCCACATAACTCCAGCATCCATCTCAACCTCTCTCCTAAGGTTGAGCGCAGAGCCACGACCAGCATTAAAGAGACCAGAATCCTCAAGATGGGCAACAGCCTCAACAACAGCATCCAACGCAGAACCACTCTTCAAAACCTCAAAACCTACTTCAACTGCTTCACGTAGAACCCTCCTACACTCAAGCAACCTCTCCTCAGGAACCCTCCTCCACCTACCAGCACCACCATGAACCAAGATACAGGGTACAGAACCCATAGCAATCACCTAGGTAACCTTAATCGTGAACGATACGCCAGCAGGATCTAGCTGAAGAACTGTAGTCAAGTACCTCTGAAAGTCCATGACATACCTGAGGTACTCAGCAAATACGTAAGGTCTAGGCCAGAGAACATTATGAGCAAGTACCAAGCTACCTCGAAGCAACTTACCTTCAGCACACTTCAAGTAATCTAGATACTCCTCCTTCTTAGCGTCGAGAAAGAGCAGAGCTATGGGACGTATCAAGGCCTTCAGAATGTACTTAGCATCACCACAGATAACATCAATAAATACGTCAAGACCAAGCTCACGAGCTTTAGCTCTCAATAACTTCAACTTCTCCCTACACACCTCAATACCCAGAACCCTACCAAGACCACCAGTGGAGACACCTAACGCAAGAAACAGCGTAGAAACACCGTAACCAGCACCAACATCAACAATTAATCCCCGACGCCCACATAGTATAGCAGCACAGCAAAGGAACACACCAGTACTTGGAGGTACAGGACCACCTCTACGACTACATACTTCAGCATAGTAATCAATCAACTTCTGAAGAACTTCACGAAACATACCTAGTTAGAGGAGCGAGGAGGTACTAATGTCAATTTCCTCACATACTAGAGTTCAAGCAATTTGAACTTCCATGATCGTAGATAAACACCACAACAAATCCCAGAGTAGGGGTGAATCCGTGAGAAAATGTCCTGACATAGTATCTACAACTGTTAGAAAGCTCATGAGAAGAGCACTATCAACACTATACACCGTACTAAGCATCTTCTACGCACTTCTCTGGATTACTGGAGGGAACACCCTACTTAAGGTAGTTCTAGCCCTAGCGTTTCTCGTAGTTGTAGCTACGTTCTTCAACCACTTACTCAGACCTCTAATCCACATAGGGGAGGTACAACATCTCCTACCCAGTAGACCAGTACTGAAAGTACGCTACCTTAAGCTCATGAGCTTCGTAGTGAGTGCCTTCGGTCTGAGC
>CAZYGV010000146.1:0-3476 GCA_964647155.1 uncultured Thermoproteales archaeon
ACTTAAGCCTACCTGAACTCGAGAGGATTCGGAATGCTGCACTGAGTGCTGGTGCTTTAGGAGTAAAGATCTCAGGTGCTGGATTAGGAGGTTCACTGATAGCTCTTACACCAAGCAATGACATTGCAGAGCAGGTACTGAAGGCAGGTATTGACGCAGGTGCTAAGAGGGGTTGGATAGTGAATATTGATGTTGGATTGAGAAGAGATCTATGAACTACTTCAATTTCAGGTATTGAGTTGAGATACCTACCCTCTCTATTACAAGCACAATACCCTCTACACCTCTCGGTCTATATGCATTGTGCCACTCATCCACTACATAGATCACACCTTCTCGCATAGGTACTTCTCTTATCTCCTTTCCATCAGGACTCAGAACTAATACCACTGAACCTCTTACCAAGTAGAATAGCTCTGGAGCATCGTGTTTCTCTAACCAAGTAATCTCCTCTATAGATGTAAACTCGGGAACGTAGATACCACATTGCCACTTATCTGCTTCTCGAAACACAACTTCCCATCTCCCTTTAGGCTTAATCTCTATTTCCTGCATTCACTAAATCACCTCTAAATATCCTAAGTATCTGAGAAGACTTCACCTCTAACTAAGTAATTAGGGTTTTAGATGTAGTTCATGTACAAGAGCTTCTGCAGTCAATCTAATTGCTTCTTTACTGCTGTATTTAGGTCTCCAACCAAGTTCCTTGAGCTTTCTTGTGTCTAATAGCATGAACTTGACATCACCGGGCCAACCACGACCATCTGGTGTCCCACCTGTGAACACTATCTTGGGTTTCAAACCTAGGACTGAGCATACTATTTCAGCTATTTCACGTACAGTAATCCAATCCTCATTACCTACATTGTACGTGTCAAAAGTTGTACTCAATTTCTCAGCTATAAGCACGGTAGCATCAATAGCATCTGTGATATAGAGGTAGCTCTTTCTCTGTGTACCATCACCCAGAACCTCTAGAACATTTGGATTCCTCCTCAATTTCATTAAAAAGTCGTATACAACCCCATGTCTCAATCTTGGGCCCACTATGTTAGCATACCTTATGGATACAGCTCTAAAACCGTAGAGATGTGCGTACGAGCATATCAATGCCTCACATGCAGCCTTAGATGCCCCGTAGACACTTATTGGCTTCAACACATGGTCTTCAGGTGTTGGAAATACTGTTGCATCACCATAGACCGTACTGGAGCTAGCGAAAATGAACTTCCTAACACACCCGACTTTCCTACAAGCTTCAAGAAGATTAAACGTAGTAATGACATTTTCCCTAAAATGAACTTCAGGCTCTGTAACACTTACTCTAACTTCTGGATTTGCAGCTAGGTGATATACGACATCGACATCCTGTACAGCCTTTAAACATGTGTTGAAATCTTTAAGGTCTCCATGAATGAACTCGAAATTCGGATTACCGATATTGTGCTTGATATTGTCTAAAGAGCCACTGCTCAAATTATCGACTACTCTAACTCTAAACCCCATCTTCAGCAACTTATCAACTAAGTGACTACCGATGAAACCTGCACCACCAGTAACGAGGATGGTGGTCATGTGAAATCACCGGATATACACTCAGGAGATGGGAAAGAAATATCTATACCCTTAACAAATACCGAAGGCGGATGACGAATTTCGCCCCTCGTGAGGAAAACCGATGAAGAGAAAGAGTACCGCTGACACAACTTAGGTAACAGATAACAGAGCAATACACCTAGCACCACATCTAGGACATCTGTCGAAATCACCATCACTAAACCACTTAAAGCCACACTCAAGACAACACCACAGCTTACAGGTTCTATACGTGCACGTACTCAAACGCACCCCCAATTACTGGAATCTATAGTAGATATAGGGTTGTCGAGTAAATTATTCGAGGTAAGAGATGGGAATTACCAAGATGATGTGTAGATATTAGCGATCAGTATCGGCACGCTTCGTCACCAATCAGCTTCGCCCAAATTCATCATGAGAAAAAGTCTTCCACCACCTCCACACTATGGTGGTTAGGTATAAGTCTCTAATTACTGTAACCGATGATGAATCCCGAGGGTTTAGTGACTCAATGATCGTGGATTAGCCCAACTGAGGTGATGAATGCACGTCAGGGGTAATTGGTGCCCGAGCCTCGCTTCACTGATCAGCAACTCGCACCCTCATCAACAATCAGCTCAATACTCCCTCATCACAGACAAAGACGTAACGACATTAATCACTAGATAAGTAGTACTCCGTAGAGAGTGATGAAGCCTCACTCGGCTGATACATGATGACCTCGGAATCGACTGATGAAGAACATTTGCTAACAGAGATAACAGAAAGAAGGAAAGCAGAGATGAGGGATGTGTATGGCAACTACTCCGAGTCTCAGCCCCATCAGATCACTACTATACGCAGTGCTCGGTTGTGTTGGTGCTATCGTCATGAGCATGTACATAGAGCTGGAACCAGTAACGAAACTAGCTGGAGTACTAGCCTGTAGCTTCGGTGCAATAGCATTCATATACCTTGAATCTGAGGTAGTGAAGAAAGCTATGGAAAAGGAACTGAGAAAGACCTAAAGTCAGCCGAGAACCGAGTCGTCACCACTCAGAGCCCGTAATGCTCATCACTCACCAACTAACGTAGTACAGATAGTTTATGAGGTATCTCCCATCCAACGCACCGAGCTCAAGGATATCTCAAGACCACTGAGAAATAACCCCAACTAAGTAACTCGATTTGAGGTGATTCAGCTGAAGGTAATACTCAAACCAAATTCCTTCACCGCAGTACTCAACTACGCACTTAGAGATCCAGTACTCCACGCATTCACAATACACGACATAAGGAATGAGCCAGATGTAACAGATGTCATAGCGTGCATAATGGATGATGGAGTGATTGGGTATGCACTAGCATACCTTGGTCTCCTAAAGTCAGGAGCTAGAACACGCATAGCTGCTATCCTCTACACTGATAACATAGACGTAGTTCCTGAACTAGTTAAGTGGCTCTGCTCCAAATACCGTGAACACGAGATACTGCTGTCTGCACCATACCACCTCAGAGACGTAATACAGTCAAATGTAGCTATAGAGTCAGTAACTCCATTCTACATCATGAAGCTTGAGAAAGGTAGAGAGAAGCTAATCCTCGATGTTGAGTACAGGAAGCTACGTCCAGAGGAAATTGATGAACTAATCTCCAGGCACCCTGGTGATGAGTTCATTAGGTCTAGAGCACCTCTCCTCAAGAAGAGTAGGTACACGTACGGAATCGTTGTCGACGATAGAGTTGTTGGTGTTGGTACTGCCTACGTAGCTGAACCAGAGATCTGGCTCCTAGGCTCCATCTGGGTGGCTCCGGAGTACCGTGGTCGTGGGTTAGGTAAGAGAATTACGTCG
Source organism: uncultured Thermoproteales archaeon (assembly GCA_964647155.1). Lineage (GTDB taxonomy): Archaea > Thermoproteota > Thermoprotei > Thermoproteales > B15-G16 > B15-G16. The sequence goes on from CAZYGV010000146.1 coordinate 3,411, forward strand.
GTCATGGTTAAGGTAGCTCTAGAGCACACGAGTACTGTAGCTCTATGGGTTGAGAAGAGTAATGAA
>CAZYGV010000147.1:0-3472 GCA_964647155.1 uncultured Thermoproteales archaeon
ATGTAGTGCTGTGTCTCAGGTCGAATACCCAATTGATCGAGTATTATCTTAATTAACCATAGCTTACTCCTCTTCTCAAGACTTTCACTTGCTACACCATGTAGTAGTGCTAATGGTGGTAGGAATACTGAAGCCAGTATTGATGAAATAGTGCTGAGTCTACTACCTTCTTCTGAGGACTTGGACTCTAGTTCAGATAGCTTAACCTCAATACTTCTTCTAAGGTCTAGAAAACCATAGAGAATGTATTCAGCATCTAAGTACTGTGGCTCAGCAATGACCTCAAAGCTATGTCCACCAATTATACCATAGCTTCGTTTATGCTTCAAGATCTTTGAATTTAATACGTAAATACGCTCAAGGTCAAGTCTACGAAAAATCTCATTAGCAATTAAAGCATTGACAGCAATTTTCCTTTCAACCCTAAATGAAATTCCCTCAGCAACGTAATCAATTAGGTAGTATGGTATCCATAATAACCAAGCATAAGCTTTCAACCTCAGTAAGAGAGCGTCCTTAGCAATCCTCGCAGCCTTAAGGACTCCCTTCTCATCAATCTTCTTCAACTTAGGAACAACATACGAAGCAGCTTTCGTACTCAAATTACCACCTACCACTAATACGCTACGATGGGTAATAAACTATAAGCTCAGGAATTACGACAGCAATCTAGCGATGAATTTACCTAGGTCTGTCAACATAACAGCTCTTGTCTTACCCATGAAGATCTTCCTAACCAAACCCTTTCTCTCAAGTGAATCTATACATCGACTAAAGGCACTCCTAATACTTGAATCCTCAGAACTAAATCCAACAAGCTCTATAACATCTCTAATAGCTCTAACAGCTCCACCAACCTCATCTACCTTCTTTAAAATCTTCCTCTCTAGATCCGTTAAGTCACCTAGCTTAAATGATGGTATCGTAAAGAGAATCATACTTGGTCTATCTGAAGATTTCACAACACTTCGTTCTTTAAGTAAGGTCACAATATCACGGGATAGTACAATGGAATTACTGAACCTATTGACTAGGAATGAAATCTCATCACCTCCTTCAGCTCTTGAATACAGCACAGTAACAGATCTCCTAAGTGCAGCAAAGATACAACCTGCAATCATCGACTCCTTAGTTGCTGAGGAGATGTCTATCACCAGCTCACTGCCATACCTACCAACTCCTTCTCTATCGTAAATGAAGGTTAGGTACTTCAGGACAGAGTGTATGGACCTCGTATTCACCTTAGCTACAATTGGATTCAATAACTTAATCCTTTTAGCGATCTCTTTAGCGTTTTCACGAGAGATTCCACCAAATCTATCACTTGATCGATCGCATACTATGTATATTTTCCGAATAGGTACCTCCTTGAGTAAGTACTCAATAACTTCAGTGACTCTTCTAACCTCAGTCGTAACGAAACAACACAACAGTATTGATTTTGAAGTGCTAACACTCATCATTAAATTTGCTGTGTGAAGAAGCAACTAATATCTCAATAGCTATTGCTTACTTACTCTCGAAAGTACATTGACTTCACTTTGTCAGTGAACCCCATAGGTAGAGAGTTGAGTGAAAGTATGTACTGTAACAAGTAGTGGAGTACCTAGGCATGCATCAGTTACATATTACGTGTACTTTCCTAAGCAATAAGTTCCTCTACGCGACCTAGTTCTGGGGTACCTAACCTGTGTTTCCAAGAGATGACATTGAGAGGGTACTGGAGAAGCTTAGGAAGATGTATCTTGGTTTGGGACCCAATACTAAGTCAGTGTACCCAGTACTGAGGATTGGTTATGGTTTCATTGTTAGGGGATTACCCATTGAGTTAAGTAATTTTAAGGTCTTTAAGCCACGAAGTCATCACTATTACTTGATCACAGTAGATGCTTCACTCAAGACATTATTTGATTGTGGTGCGTATAGGGTTGTTGAAGCTAAGTTATCGTTCGGTATTTGGCGTGATAAGGAACGCATCTCTAGTCCTAAGGTACCTCTTAAGAGAATTAGTGTTGTACCTTCGAGAGATGCTGCTTTTGAGTGGTTGCTTAGGATTGAGCTGGAAACCTTGCTCAAGGTAATTGAAGAGCTTTCACCTAGTAAGCTTGATGTATGTCTACTCGATAGGGCACTTGTCTGTCCACCTACTTACAGCGATAAGACTCGATCTCTCTTCACTGAGTTCATATCTAACCTCGTCAAGAGGGGTATCACTGTTATTGGTCTCTCTAAGTCAACTCAGTTAAGAGTATCTACAGGTGAATCGCTTATAGGGTATCTATTGCACCTTAGCTCTAGAAGTGAAGCACTTAAGTACTCACAATGGGTGTATTACCCTGTCTTTAGTAGTAAGTTACTACCTCCTTGGTACTACGGTGATGTAGCTATTGTCAAGCTTGATCCAGATTCAGAGTATGCGTTCAGAATGGATTTCGTACTGTCTTCAGGGATTACTCTAGATGATGTTGTTGAGGAATTAGCTTACTTAGTTGACCCTGTTACTCCAGGTTACCCGTATCCTCTACGCTGTGTTCACGAGGAATCTAGGTTCTCTAGGAGTGAAGTCGAGATCGATCGCCTTAGATTTCTCGAGAAACTTAGAGAGAGTGGTTTACTTGAGCATTTTCTCTCTGATGTTAGATCAACTTCCTTTAGGAGTACATATCTGCTTAAGAGGGAGCTTGAGTGAGGAAGCTAGGTGTCGTAATTGATGTTAATGGATTGAAGATCAAGTTCCGTATCAGTGAAGATGCTGTTGTTGAACGTGGTCAATTATGTAAGGTAATCTCCAATGGTGTTAAGTACGTACTCAAGGTTGTTGACTTTAAACCTGAAACTCTCCTCTCGATAGCCGAGATTGCTAGATTGAGCAAGAGGATAGATCATGAGGAGGCTGAGTTAGATCTAGTGTATGACGGTGTTAGAATCTTCAATACTGCAATAGCAACCCTTGTATGTGAGATCTCTAACGACGGTACTGTACACAAGCCACTGTCTTCACCACCACTATTCTCAGAGGTATACGAAGTTGAGGAAGATGACCTTAAACAACTTAACCTCAGTAGTGGTGACCTAGCTATAGGTACTGTTAGATTAGGAAGAAGAGCAACAAGCATACCGGTCACCCTTAATGGAGGTAAGACCTTCCCACACCACGTACTCATATGTGCAGCAACTGGTGGAGGTAAGACAAACTTAGCTAAAGTACTATCACTAGCTGTTATGAATGCTAATGAGAATTCAGGAGAACGAAAGTACTCACTCATTGTATTCGATTGTGAAGCTGAGTACTTTGATGGTGGTGATCCCAGTCACCTAGGTTTAGTGCACTCACCTCTCTCAGAGAAATGGCTATACCTCATCAGCAATAGAGTCTCTAGGCCATGTAAGCTCAAGTACGTATTCAGATACGGTAGAGTCGAGATTGAGAGATACATTGAGGCACATCCATTATCAATACCATATAGTGAAC
>CAZYGV010000148.1:0-3347 GCA_964647155.1 uncultured Thermoproteales archaeon
GTACCCACCAATGTTAGTGTTGCTGAAAGGATATCAACAATAGGAGATGAGTATAGTTCACGTAGTACAATACCCAAGATCGCTAGTGCAAGAAATATTAGCCCCAATATCCAGTATCGAAGTTCCATAGTAATACCTAAGAACGTCACTTCCCTATCAAGTAACCCCATTAACCGATTCACCACGTTAGGTAGTTAATGCAAGGTAATAAGTTTTCAAGTTCTTGAGAGGTAACGTAGATTTAGTACCTTTCGTGAAGAGACCCCACAAGACCTACTAGACAGTACAGTACTCAATATAGGGAGTCTCACTAGCTCACTGAAGATTGACGTGAATCTACTCATTACATGGTCCATAGTACTACGTACATCACTGATAGTTGATACCTCATGAACTTGCTCCACACTAACTTCAGTAATTCTCTATCACTTAAACTACGTAAGCCATAATTTCAGTAGTACTTCTCCAAACTTCTCCTGAGTAGCCTGAGTAGTAAAGTGACTTCGAATGTGTGAAGTTTGAGGGTTATCCTATACTAACGAGATATCTTGAGTAATTTGCAACCAAGTGAAGAGATGGAAGCGGACTTAACTGCATCACCTCCCTCAAGATATAAGAACTCAGGAATCCAAAATACATCTAACTTAATCAATTAACCTCAATTAAATATTCTCAACACTACATCAATGGACTACTAGTTAATCGGTAATTGTGCTTACACGAACACTTCAACTATGTGAGAAAATCTACAAGCTACTACAGGAGCTGGGTAGTTACTGAGATACACCACTAGAAGTACTACTCAAAGAGATGAAAAACGGTACAGACAAGGGAATCTAGTTCAAGCAAGTGAGAAGTACTGGAGAGCAGTTACAGCACTACTCAACGCTATTGGAGAACTAAAACTGGAAACACTACGTAGAGAAACTAGTTGAAGAACTAAAGAAACCAGAATTAGGAAAACTCTTCGCAATAGCAGAAAGGCTACAGGCAAATTACTGCCATAACTTCATCAAAGCTCAGAACTATTCAATAGCTATAGAGGAGATGTAATTAAGCTAGTGTAAATGCTTAGGACAGTGGCGGAAGAGGAACTCAAGAAGAAGAAGGGAAGTAAGCAATAATGCGGGTAGGACCTAGGTTGACCTATCCTCCTGAAGGTTGTTTTCCTGTGGGCTTAGTACTGTGTTCTCACTGCAGCGCTTGTTCTCACTTTGTTTGAGGGGTCTCTACTATGTCTCCATAGACCATCTCTATACTTGATTACGACTATGCCTAACTCATCTATGAGGGCATCTGTCACTATGCTCTCGTCTAGTGTTGGGTCGACACCTACATATGCTCTAACTCTTGTCAGTACCTCCTCACCATTTACGAGCTCTATCTCTGCTAAATCTCTACACACGAAGACTGCTGATGTGTAGTTTCTTGATGCATGTTTTGCTTCGTAGGTATCTGCATTCCGTGGTGGGTATATACCTAGTTCACGACCTATTTCCTCAGTTAGTACTAGGAGTGGTATTGGTGATTCAGCACCACTATTGACGAGAGCTACGAGTTCTACAGCTCTATCACCTAGCTTCACTCTAAGTCTAACTCTTACACCCATGCTCCTTGACCTCGCTCTCGCTAACGGGTACGACAATGCTAATTTTCTTGGTGATTATGTATCTACCGTACCTAACGATAACGCGTACCCCCCTACCTACCTTACTCACCATAGTGAACCACCTTCACGTAGTGTTGTAGGGATCACCACAATTAAACTAATTGACTGTTCGCTAGGTACCTACGTGAGAAAGATCTACGTAGTGAATTGTGGGAGAGGAGTTAAATTTCTGAGGCCTGTCAACTGGTGGATAGTGTAGTGTGTAGGTTGCAGAGTATGGTGTGTATTTTCGCTGTAATGCCAGTGGTGATGTCTTTCCTTGGAACTTCTCTAGCGGTTATGTGCTCAAGGTGGAGTGTACTGGATAATGCAATCAGTGATCTCGGTCATCCACGCCTCGGTGTAGCAGCTATAATCCTCAATATCTGCCTTGCCCTCTCTGCATACTTCCTATCTCTGTACTCTGTGCTGTATCTACTACGTGTTGATAGGGCGAACTCAATTCTTCTTCTGCTTGCGTCATTGCTTCTACTGCTCGTTGCTGTGTTGAATATTTCGTTTGGTCTTGCTCACTTCGTGGTCTCTATCTGCTTCTTCCTATCCCTCATGATCTTCGTAATGTACAACATCATCAAACACAGATCTTCATTACTTGCACTAGGTCTTGTACTCGCTATCGTGCTCTGGATTACTCACTTTACATGGTATGTACCTAGAGGTGCTGCAGTATCTGAGCTTATATCCCTGGTAGTTGCCATTGCTTGCTACCTACGTTACTGCATCCCACGTACATGACATTGCGAGAAAGTAGTGATACTTCATCTACCTCAACTAGACATACACCTAGTGCTTTGAGTAATGTTAGGTAGTAGATTAGCTAGGTATACATTCGTGCTCCATGTCTGCATCCCTGACCTATACATCTTTATCTGTACTCAATGTTGTAATTCTGCTAGATAACGGTAGTAGATGACTTTAAGTAGTTTCACTTAGTCGAGGAATGGAGCTATGATAGAGACTTGAGGGTTCTAAGGTGGTAACTGGACTTTAAAGTACCCTCCATATTTGGTAATTATTGTGGTAAGTAGGTCGGTTGCATTACCGTTGCTGATACTGGTCTTGGTTACCGCTTCAGCAATTTACCTAGGTCCTAATGCTATTCCGGAGCTAGTGGATGCATTCCATAAGTACATACAGGGCAGGTCAATTGCTATTGTGAAGTTCAGTGTTGATGTGATTGGATTACCGAAGGGTATTGAGAGGTTCGTAACGTACTTCATTACAGTTCACAATTTCACTGATTACTGGTGTAAACCACATAGTGAAGTTGTGTACATGGGTTCCTCGACAACTTTCACACTTGTGATAATAGAATACCCTACAGATATGGGTCACCAGCAAGTTACTACGCAGCTCTAGACTATAGACCACGTATACTGTGGAGAATTCACTACTACTTAATTAACGTGCTTGTTAGAGATTTGATAGGAAATGCGTGGGCTGGTGCAAGATTGATGTTAATTGAGCCAGTAAAGCCGTATATTGAAGTCAAGGTTAAAGTTCCAGTAACCAAGTTACACACTAAGTTGCCACCACAGCCGATATATGCAGTAATTAAGGAGGAAGAGAAGACCGTTGTCAGGTCGTCACCTGCAGTACAGCTCCATAGCATATCCGGTACAGAGACTTGGTTAAGGATTGAAGCAGACAATTACCTCTTCTTCTCACAACGTGAGAG
>CAZYGV010000149.1:0-3315 GCA_964647155.1 uncultured Thermoproteales archaeon
TTGTCAAGGTGCTTAATTCAACGTTTATCGTAACCAGGGTACACACCGTACCTGTACTGTTTAGTCAGGGATTGGCATATGGTGATGGATATTGGTACTTTACTGGAACAGCTTCAATCTACAAGCTTTCTCCGAACATGAGTAAGGTAGTGAAGTACAGTGATGATCCTATACCGGTGTTTCTAAAGGAGGAAGGGTACTTTCATCTGGGTGATCTAGATTACTATAGGGGCTTGTTGTTGATACCTATTGAGAAAACTGAGTATGTGAGACCTGCTGTCATAGCTTGTTACAATGCGTCGACATTGGAACTCGTTAGGTATGCGTATGTGCCTCAGGCTCACATGCCGTGGATTGCTATTGATGAGAGTGGTTACATCTATACTTCGGTGTTTTCACCTGTTCGTGAGATCTATGTGTATCACATAGATTTGATTGGTAGGGGGAATTCTATTGAGCCTATTAGGGTTTTGAAGTTGAGTTGTAAGCTGAGGAATGTTCAGGGTGGTGTTGTGCTTAGTGGTGGTAAGCTCCTTCTCTCAGCTGATGATGGTGATAATCTTTACGTTGTTGATTTGAGGAGTGGTGAGGTGAGTAGGTTAGTTACGTTACCTGGTCTCTACGAGATGGAGGGTATTGAGTTTGTTGGTGATGATGATTCGATCTATGTACTTGTGAATACTCATGAGGAGGAGAACATCGTATACGAGCTTAAGTACTTTGAGAGAGGGTCTTTCCTAGAGGTATTTAGGTTGAGGGCTAGTGATGTTGAGGTGTGTGATAAGGTGATTATTAGGTACAGAGCATCTGAGGTTGTTTTAGGGGGTGTGCGGTGTGAAGCTACTGGATTTGGTATGGAGATTAACCTTGGGGTAGTGCTTGGTGTTACTGTGGTGTGTGCTCTGTTGATTACTCTCTACCGGTACTTCAGACTTAAGAGAGTAAAGTAGTTAGATATCAGCTAAGAGAAACTTCTTCACCTACTCTGGGAGTAGGGGCTTCATCATCGATCCCTTAATGGTGAGTACGATTATCTAGGTTGCTACTTACCTTCCCCATTAACTGTTCAGTTCTTACCTTTACTTCATTCCTCAATCTAGTCCAAACTTCGTACATTACTAGTGACTTTGCTGTACAGCATGTGTCGAGTACATAGTCTAGTAGGTTGTCTATGGTCGTGAGTTCATTGTATATGCTATTTCTTACATAGTGCACCACAGGAGAACACAATACTCTATACAATGTCTCTAGGTGATAGAGTCTTGCTATGCTTAGTCCATGACTATATGCCTTCACCAGTATCCGATTTATGTCTTCTACCTCTAGGTTGCTGAGTTTCTGTAGTGAACTTACTTCACTTAGGAAGTCCATCTCAAATGCATCTATTGGTTCAGCAAATTCATCGCCTATGACAGCACTTGCCAGTAGAACTCTATTGGAGAGGTATCTACTCGCTATCTCAATTGCTAATCCGCTTGTGTTGAGTATAGTATTGTGTTTGATTATGTTTGCTAATGCTCTACTTACTTCACTTTCCACTTCCATACCGTTTACTGAACTACCTACTGTCATGTAGACTATTAGAACTTTAAGGTCATGGAGGAACCAGTTAAGGTGCTCGAATACTATTACTCTATCCACATAGTATGGGTCTTCTCTAGCTTCAAGTGCTTCTCTGAAGTAATTGATAGCTAGATTCAGCACCTTCTCAAAGCAATTGAGTTCTGTAGCTTTTACCTTAGTTTCTAATTCATGACTTACATTTAGTAGGTATCTCGTTACCTCGCTGTAGTTACCTGTTTCAACGAGTATTGTACCAAGTTCAAAGAACTTCCACTCCAACCAATCGATTAATTTCAGTTTTTTAGCTATGTGCTGAACTAAGTGATTGCTACTGGTTACTGAATTTAGTAGGTGAGCTGATCGATCTAGTTTCTGGATGTATGTAATCAGTTCTCTGTGGAATTTGTAAGTATTGAAGTTGTTTTTAACTACGAGGTTTAGTAGGTGAATTAGCACGGTACGTAATGTGGAGTTGTCTTACTTTAGTATTTCAGTTAACAAACTTATGGGATCTATGTTTCTATCTATTAGCTCTTGTTGAAGGAGCCAGCATGTGAAGATACCTAGTGCTAACTTCTTCATGTAGTACGTAGTTGCTGAATTGTACTTCTCTAGTAGTTTAAGCGGTGTAAATCTTAGCTGTATCTTTGTACTATCTGAACTCAGTACTATTCTCGCTTCTTGGTCTAGCGGTTTGTCGACCAGGAAGTTCTGTGGTATCTCTGTGCTTAGGTAGGATCTCCAGCCAGTACCCTTACTGGTGTATAGTACGTACTCTCTCGTAGCTACTACTATTGATGAGTTTGGTAGCTGCACCATGAATCCTCTCTTCTTTAGCATCTCGTAATCCTTTTTGACTAATTCAGCTATGTTCTTTGGCGTTGATGTTGTCAATCTTATGAGCACTGCTTTCTTTACAGCTACTCCCCTCTCCTCAAACACTACGAATCCTTCATACCTTCTCCTTCTCGGTATTACACGTCCGCTTCCAATATGTACTCTTCCAAGGTGTATTGCTGCAATACCGAACTTGGGTAGTGCTTTACTGTATCTCCTCAGTGCGTCACCTACACACTTGAGCATCTGGTAGATTTCTCGGTACTTCCCCTCAATCTCACTACCCATACTAACCAACCTCCATGGCTATACCCAGTTCATTGAGTAAGTTCTGGAAGTGCTTAAGTACCTGCTCACTATATACAGTGCTCTCGAGTAGTCTACGAAGTACGTCGTATTCAGTACTAGCTTCATGTAGTCGAAGCTTCATCAAGGCCTCGTACAGTGCTCTGATGCTACCGGGATTCCTTGAGGACCAAACTAGCTTGGTAACGATGTCAGCAACTAGTTCTTCGAGGTCAGTACTACTTCTTAGCATTGGAAGTAGGGATCTGAGTATATATCTGACATCGCTTTTCTGTAGTGGATCAAGTACGTAGACGCTGAGTATTCCTCTCTGGTACGATAACCATCTCTCAAAGCTTAGCTTATTTTCCTCTGTGAGTATTGGTAGCACTGCTACTACGACCTTAACACGCTCTTCATGGCTTCTACTTGTTAGGTAGTTGAAGAAGGTTGATAATCCTCTCCAGTCAAGACCCGGTACCTCTATAAGAGGTTCGAACTGATCCCATAGTAGAGCTACCTTTAGATTTAGCTTCTCAACTAATCTACACATAGCTAGAACTAGCTCATGGATGCTAGCTCTCGTCTCCGTACAGGACTTAACTATCTCCTTCATGCTGGGAATTAGTG
>CAZYGV010000150.1:0-3278 GCA_964647155.1 uncultured Thermoproteales archaeon
GATAAGTGGTTCTCACACAACTATTATAGGTGGTTCGAAAGCACTTGAACTACTACTCAGGATTGCTGAGTTACCCTTTGTCAAGAGAATAGTCCCCGGTAGGATTGAGGCTAAGGGTGGTAAGGGTAGAGGTGGTGTACGAGTTAGAATTACTCGTGTCGATGATAGAGGTAACATAAAGCTAGTTATAGCACATGGTTCAGCAAAGCAAGACATCTACGTAGTGACCTCAGCATCAAACCCTAATGAAGCTCTTGAATTTGTCAAGAAGATAGAGGAGATTGTTAGTAGCTCAGACACAACCTAGTCAGTAACCTTAATTTAGTACCCATGAATAACTACCAAGGGGCACACCTACCTGAGTACCCTACAGGGGCTCGATGAGGGTAGGTGCTGAAAGCCGCACATTTAACGTGATCTTACCTCAAAGTGATGAATTCGCCCCGCGTAGCTGATAGGTGACGATTTTGCACGTCGCTGATAAACCTTATTAGTCAAAAGTGATCACCCCTAACTACCGTGTATGAGTGTTCAGAGAACCTGTGCACTCTGCAGTAAGCTAGGTAGCATAGTGATCAAGTTAAGTGGTGTAGATGTGTCCCTATGTGAGGACCACTGGAGGGAGCTATGTGAGTTACTGACTAAGGTATCCTATGTCAAAGGCTCATGCTCACTGGATGATGTTACTATTGTGGATGAAGGTGGTGTGAAGAAGTTCAAGCTTAAGTACGAGGTAAAGCTAATCGACGTGATTCCCAAGTTGAGAGCACAGAGCCTCAAGTACTTACTGAGACCTGATGAAGTACCTGAGAACTACCATGAGGTAATTAGTGAGAAGTAGAGAAAGCCACTTCACAGATCCTCACTCATTGCTCTAGTAGCTGCACAGGCCAACACCATTAACTCGAGTACCCTGTACGCATCCAGTATGTTGGGTGCTCTGTAGGCAACAGTCCTACCGTTAATCCTTTGTACTCCTGGTAGCAATTCAGCTATATCAGCATAGAGAGTACTCGTGAACGTAACTTCTAGATTTAAAGGTGCTGGTGGTCTAAGTACTCTCATCAATCCTCTCCTCCATCTCTCAACAGCTCTCTTAACACCCTCTCTAAGCATCTGCTCAATCCTAGCCATTGCAGGTGCTTGAGCAGACCACCTAGTTAGTCCTCTCTTCAATACAATCCTCTCACTCCAAGGTGTGTACCTCCTAACCTCATCATTCACTAACCTCTCATCACCAGCAACCAGTATGACAGGTACACCGTAGTAACCAGCTACATACGTGTTGAGTAGGTACTCACTGACCTCAACACCATTGATACGTACTGAGTATATGTAGGCACCACTGTACGTATGATCAAAGGTCGCCCTAGCTACACCAGCTCTAGCGTGGTAACCGAGGAATAGAGCCACATTACAGCCCTGTACACCACACATCATGCTGATTGGCCTAGGGAACCCCCTCACAATGGTTACGTACTCAGGCATCTCATCAACGATGAGATTCACCATGTAGCCATGGCTATCAGCAACCACCACCTCACTAAACCCCATCTCGTGAAGTGTCTCAGCAACAACCTTAGTTACCCTAGTCATGACCTTCCTAGCCTCACCGTAGAGAGCAGGAGTCCTCTTGTGACTCAACTCCTCAGGAAGCACAACGTACGGCATACCCTCCATATCAACCGAAATGAAAGCTCTCAGAGGTCTCACACTCACAACAATCACCCACGAGAACACGCTAGAGGAGATTTATCTCAATTCAACTAGACAGAATCCATGAAGGAACCCTTATCAAGTACATGAGGAGTAGAGAGCATGCCCCCGCACCCCCGGCCTACACACCAGAGTGAGGGGTGTACCTCCTCACGATGATAGTGTGGGCGGTAGAGGCGGGGGCACAGACCTAACAAATTTATTAGGGTTTAATACGTGGGTTAGTTAGGTGATGAAGGATCAACCGACGGATTGAGTGAAGAGGACTCGCATGGGCTGAGTACCTCTCTTCACAATTACTCACAAGGGAAAGTGATGAACCCGACCACAGCGGATTGGTGAAGAGGTGGCAGCTAACTGATCACTAGGTAGCTACCCTTAATACCACGTTAGATACCTCAACAACTTGAGGTAGTATGTGGAGAGTATTGTCAGGACTGGTCTTTAGGAAGAAAAGGTGTGTACTCTGCGGTAAGGAGTCCGTGACTATATCTCGTGTAATTGGTGTGTGCAGTGATTGCTTGAGAAGTAATCCTGATGAAGCTCTGAAGATAGCGATGAAAGGGCATGAGGAAAGTAGGGGACAGTACGGACTACCACCTGAACCACCAAGAGATCCAGGTGGTCTTAGATGCACGATGTGTGCTAACGAGTGCATTATTGGTGAGGGTAGGTTCGGTTTCTGTGGTTTAGTCAAGAACGAGGGTGGTAAATTAGTTCGCTTAGCAGGAACACCAGATAAGGCCGTACTTGAGTGGTACTACGATCCACTACCGACGAATTGCGTAGCTGATTGGGTATGTCCAGGATGTACAGGTAGGGGGTATCCGAAGTACTCGTACTCAAGTGGAGGACCTGAGTACGGATACTACAACCTAGCAGTCTTCTACGGAGCATGTAACCTAGATTGCCTCTTCTGCCAGAACTGGCACTACAGAAACCTAACAGCAAAGCTAAGTCCAACGTACACAGCTGAGGAACTAGCATCTAAGGTACATGCTAGAGTATCCTGTATATGCTACTTCGGTGGAGACCCATCACCACAGATGCCACATGCAATCAAGACAAGTGAGATAGCACTAGAGAGAGCTAGAGCAAAAGGTAGAATCTTGAGAATTTGCTGGGAGACAAACGGCTTAATGAATCGCGAATTCTTAAAGAAAGCAGTTGAACTCTCACTTGAAAGCGGTGGATGCATAAAGTTCGACATTAAAGCCTGGACACCAAGCATATATAAGGCATTAACAGGCTGCAATAATAGACCACTCTTCGAGAACATAAAGTACGTAGCAGACAAGTACCTACACGAGAGAAAGGAACCACCACTCATAGTAGCTAGTGTACTACTGGTACCAGGTTACGTAGATGTAGAGGAAGTAAGGCAAATAGCTAGATTCCTAGCAGACATAGACCCAGACATACCACTAAGCCTACTAGCATTCCACCCAGACTACCTAATGAACGACCTACCACCAACAAGTACAAGACATGCTTACGAATGCGTAAAAGCAGCCAAGGAAGAAGGACTCAAGGACGTACACATAGGAAACATCTGGCTACTA
>CAZYGV010000151.1:0-3265 GCA_964647155.1 uncultured Thermoproteales archaeon
TACTCAGTACAATGAACTTAGTAGGAACCCAACCAACATCTCTCATAACCAGGTACGGAGGTACTATGCAGGTACTAAGCTCTCCTCTCCTCTTCATTAGGTATCTTTCAAGCAAGTCATCTATCAAGTCCATGCTAAGCGATGATATGTTGCTTAACCACTCAATGAAGCCACCAAAGAGCACAATGACTAAACCACAGAGCCAAAGTCCACTGATCACATGTGGTGTATTAACTAGTACATGAGGTGCAATAACTTTCCTAGCACAATAATCAACACCAGCACTGAACCCAGTCCTAATGAATAGCAATCCATCATTGATGACTCCGCAACCAATAGCTGATGCAAGGTAATCGAAACATCCCTTAACAACAGCTACACCCTCAGGTAATCCCAAATCCTTAGCAATATCCCCTCTCAACTCACCAACAGTAGACCCAACAGGTAATACCTCACCGAAGAAATCTCGATCAATACCCAACTTCTCGAGCACGGAATAGTCAATAGCTAGAGGACCACTTGCTATCACTGTATGTACTGCTCTACCTGTGAACAGAAATGTTAGGTAGTCATGTAAGTGAAAGAACTTAATCCCTTTCCTAGCTAAATTTGGATATCTTCTCAGGATCCAGAGTACCTTAGCCTCAAACATAGCAGGACTACACTGCTTACCACTTACCTCACTCAGCTCCTTAGCCTCATTAACTGCAGGTGCCTCAAACCAAAGTAACATAGGTTCAAGAACTTCTCCATTCTCAGAGCAAGGTATTACTGTTGGTGCTTGGCCACTAATACACATAGCGATTACTCTTTGAAGATCCATACCTTGCTCCTTCAGTAATTTCATAGCTCTAATCAAAGCATCGTGCACATCACGTACATTTCTAGTATACCTAAATGCATGATCTATACATGCGGCAACGACCTTCGATCCATCAACTGAAACGCACACCACTTTCACTCTAGAGGTACCGACATCAATTCCAAGTACAAGTTCAGTAGCCATCGAGAAGTACACTTAACCTCTTTAGCCTCTTATCGCTTTCTCCTCTAGTGAGAACCTATGGAGCTAGTAATCACGGATAATCATCTCCATGTAAATCCTGTGAAGGGACATGGGCCTAGAGAAGTCGCGAAGTTGTTTTTAAGGGAAGGAGGTAAAGGAGCTGTTGTAGTAGCACCACTTAGCTGGCACTACAGGATTACCTTAAGGGGTAAGGATGATATTACTCGATTCTATGACTTTGTCGTGAAGTCATGTAAGACATTTCGCGAAGTTGGTGTCATAGCCGTAGCAATTGTAGGTCTTCATCCAGCTGAGTACATCAAATTGCTCCAACTAGGTATTAAGCCGAGTAAAGCTGTGTCAATAATGGAATTAGGTATAAAGGTAGCTGCAGAGTACGTGAAGTCAGGTAAAGCTGTTGGAATTGGTGAAGTAGGTCTTCCACACTGGTATGTTGATGAGAACGCTTATTCACAGCTATGGAACCTACTTCTTTACTCATTAACCATTGCTAAAGATCTGGATTGCGTTATTCACCTTCACTTACCTAGAGACCTAGCTGTAGTCAGTAAGGTTGGTCAGGTAGTTAAGTCTCTTGGTTTAAAGAAGTCAAAAGTAATTCTCCATCACTCACTACCTGAAGTCGATAGACCTGAAATAGAGTTCTTCACACCGTCTATACCAGCTAAGTGGAGTAACTTGGTTAGAGCCGCTAAGTGTAGACCAGTGTACCTAGTGGAAAGTGATTACCTAGATGATCCGAGTAGACCCGGTTGTGTTGTTGAGCCTTGGGTACTTGCTAAACGTGTGAAGAGGCTACTCAATGAGGGTTTGGTAGACCTTAATTACCTTGACACTGTTCTCAGGAAGAACTTTGAAAAGGTCTACAGAGTTTCCCTCTCTAGCTAATGAACCTAGTTAGTGCTAGTACCAGTAAACCTGCCAGCAAGGTGTAGAGACCGTAGGTTAAAGGTCTCCTACCTGTGTACTTACCTAATAGAGCACCAACTACGTACAACATAGCTAGTGCTATGGATATCGATATCACTATGGCATAGGTACTCGGTACGATGCCGTATATCGTCAATATGAATGGTATCGTTATCAGAAGAGCTGCTGCAAAGGGACAGAAACCACTTAAAACTGCAGAGTACACAGCAGCAAACTTCTCAGCTCTCTCAATAGCTGTCTTCCTAAGTTTCGTCAATAGGACATGCTCTAACTCAGCAACTCTTCTACTTCTTTCAGCCCACTCAGTGATTAATGTACTGACCATACCTGAGAGCCCCGAACCAACAGCTGCACCAATACCTAAACCAAGCAGTATCTCAGGTCTCTCACCAGCACCAGCAACGTAGGAAAACAGCACAGCACCTAAAAGAGTTAAGGTTATGTCAAAGGTATTTGAGACAGCATATCTCCTAGCAACTTCTGAAGCTCTGGTAATTCTAAGATAAAATCTAATGGTATATAAGTTACGTCTCACAAATGAAATCAATCGTCTAAGTACCTTCGGTACTAAGCTACGCAACAAACTCCTCACCACATAGGAATTTCAAGCAGAGAGGTTAAGAACATTAACTGAGGAAATCGTTTTCCCAAACAAATCTCTCATATAGTTAATTCTCTTCAGCTCCTCTGACTTACATCACTCCCTCAGACCGGGCGTATTCATCACACGATATACTCTGAGAAGTATTCGGTACTTAATCTCTCTTCTCCAATTATCTAGTACCTACTCCTTTCGCGATACATACACTCTATACCCAGCTTCAGAACCAACAACATCACAGTTGCCAAATACTTGAAGCATTCTCTCCATTAACCTCCTACCACCCTTATTATGACGAGCAACAAGCTGCAGCAATCCATCTCTCTCCAGGTACTGCGGAGCATCATCAATTATCCTGTAGCACACATCAAGACCAGCAGATATCGGAGGGTTACATAGTATTGTATTGAATTTCTCTCCTTTAACTGGCTCATATAGATCTCCTTCCCTAACTTCGGCATTGTAGACATTATTTAACTTCAAGTTTTCTCGAGCTAACTTCACAGCTAACTTATTGATATCTGTCAAAATTACGTAACCTCTAGGAGCTAACTTAGCAGCAACTATACCAATCACACCGTATCCACATCCAAGATCGAGAATTTTCCATCCATCCTTAATTATCATGTACTTGAGTAGTACCTCAGTACCCTTATCTAGCTTCTTTGCTGAGAATACACCAGGTGCTGATAACAGCTTAACGTAAA
>CAZYGV010000152.1:0-3249 GCA_964647155.1 uncultured Thermoproteales archaeon
AGTTGTAGCTATACACATAAGGCAATGTGAAGAGAGTATCGAGGTCCTTACAAGAATTAGTGCTCTACTCGATAAATGTGGTATTCACTATACAGTTCACAATACACGAATTAACTCCAAACCATATTGGTTAGTTTGGATTCGTCTAAACGACTACAATGCACTAAGATTGATAAGGTTAGCAATAGAGCATGGCGTGCCTTGTACCTGGACACATCTAGACGACATAATCTTAGAATATCGTACTAAGTTCTCTGCTGATGTCATAGAGCTGATTAAGAAGTGGCAAGAAATATCGAAGGAAATAGAACCAGACTTCTAACCCCCACCCTCCTTTTCCTCCTTTCTCTCACTTCCTTGTAGTCTCTTTTCTGCTTGCTCGATAATCTTATGTACATCTACCTTATACTTCTTTTTCTTCTCGACGTAATGTAACCACATGAAGTCGGGATCAGATCTTATGCATGGATGGTTTGGGTCTACGAGTATTACTTCGAAGTACTTGTAGTAGCCGTCTTCTCCAACCCAGTAGGATCCTAGTACCTCCATGTTTGGGTATCTTCTTGCTGCTCTCTCTTCAGCTATTAGCTGTAGACTCTTCTTTGCTGCGTGGTAGATACCCATTCTCTTTGGTCTTCGGCCTGAGTCAGGTCTTGGTTTCTCAAGTAGACCTCTCCTGACCTTTACTCTAACAACTATGATACCTGGCTTTGCCTTGTAACCTAGTTGTCTAGCTTTGTCTAGTCTCGTTGGTTTTGGTATCCTAACTACTGTTGGTTGCTTTCTCCACTGAACCATCCTCTGCTTGATGATTTCCCATATCCAGCTCTTTCTAGCTCTTCTCCAAGCTAACTTAATGTACTTGTACACTGAACTTCACCGCGTAGGTCTTCCTTGAGGTACTTCTCTAAAAACTTAACCACTTTAAGCTAGGTAAGTACCTTAGTGAGAAGTGATTCAGTAGCTACTACGAGAGGATCTCTCAAATTAGTTAGCTCTGGATTGTATCCAGTGATGACTTGTAGTAGTTCCTGTAGTGATGCATTTTTTAGCATACTTATTGCGATGAGTTTAGTTATGTCACATATTCTCTGATCTGTACCAGCGATGAAGCTACCGAGTAATCTCTGTGTCTTATAGTCGCAAACTAACTTTAGTGTGATTTCACTAACTTCCTTCCCAGGAAGAGGTTGCCTTATTGATGATTTAATCCTCGAAGCTACAGTATTCACACCCTGCTTTCTTAGGAAGGTAACTGTGTAGCCTATGAGTGCTACGATGTACTTACCTAACTTCAGTAACTTAATTGGTACAAAACCTCTTACGTGGATACTGTATCCAGCTAGCTTTAGTGCTACGTAGAGTGCATGGAGGTAGGAAAACGCATCTGATTCAAGCTTATTCGCTATACCGAGTACAGGGTCCACTACCTTGCTACATCTACCTACACAGTAGATGTTGCTGTACTTCGTTGATCCAATGGGATTAGTTACAGGTTCTTCGCCGAGATCAAGATTAGGTACCTTAGACCAGCTACGTAGCTCTACCTTAGCAATTACGTCAACTTCATATACTTTCTCAGGCTCCGTGACGACACTGTACTTAATACCTTCTTCTTCAAGCACCTTGGTTATTAGAGACCAGGTATCTGGATCCAGATACTCACGAACATAGCTAGGTATTAGAAGTATGCATTCAATACCTAACTCCCTCAATACAGTGAGTAGAGTTGATGTGAGAGTAGAGAAACCATAAACACCAATGACCTTACCCCTATCAACTAGCTTACGAAGCTCTAGAGCACTACCTTCACTCCAGAAATGAAGAATTACTCTATCATCAATCACAAGAGGATCATGTACTTTGGGCCCAGTACATATTACCAAAATATCGAAAGTTATCTCTTCACCACCTACCACGGCTACACGCTCAGTAGTGTCAATGCTTGAAACTGTAGATCGAAGTAGTAGTTCAACACCACAGTAATCCTGTAGATACTCACGAGTATACATCTGTGCATTATCGAGTGGCAAGATGTCAGACACTACGTAAGGCAGTAGAGATCTAATGACAGCAATTCTCTCATGCTCCTCAACTACAGTAATCTCTACTCGTGGTAAGTACCTACTTAGCAAGACTGCAAGTGAAGAACCTGCAATACCACCGCCAATGACAAGAACCTTCACGATAATCTACCTCTAAAGTGCTAACTAAGGCTACTTTCTGTCGAAAAACTTAATTTAGCTACTTACACATGAATACCAATGAGAAGATTCAAGGTGTTATTTCTCGATCTGGATGGCACAGTGTGGGATCATCCAAATATATCGAGCCTTGAACCACCATTTACTAGAGTATCTGACAACACTATTGTAGACAGTACGGGTATCGCCGTACACCTTCATCAGAACGTACGTAGATTTCTGTCGGAAATTAGGGAGCTAGGTATCAAGGTCATTGCACTGAGCTGGAATGTCTATGAAATAGCGTATCAAGCACTACAAGCATTTGACTTAGTTAAGTACTTTGATGCACTCTACATAGAACCTCATCCACATAAGGGCTACCTAATGGCAAAAGCACTTCAGGAGCTCAACCTAGATGTTAAACCGTGTGAGGTACTGTATATCGATGATCGAGATATACACATTGATGAGATTAAAGCAATCGTTGGAAATGTAGTGTTTATCCAAGCTTGGAAGCATTTTAAGAGCTTTAATGAGCTTCTTAATCTTGTGAAGAAGCTATGCTCGTAGTGCTTTCCTCCAATTACTTACTGCTCTAGTACTTTACTCATTACCTTAATTAAGCTAGGGTTTTATTTTGAGCTTACCTACAGGACTCCTTGAGGTATCTCTACGTTGATCACTATGAGGCGTGTAGTTAAGGTTGATGGTGATCTTCCGCTTATTGGTTGTATAGCGTTCGGGATAATTGATCGTGGTACTAACCTACTCCAGATTAGGGTTACTACGCTATGTCCATACAACTGCATCTACTGCTCAGTTGACGCTGGACCTTACTCACGTACTAGACAGACTGAGTACGTGGTTACTGATGTTGACTATCTAGTTGAGACCTTGAGGCAGGTAATTGAGTATAAGGGTGTTAAGCATGTTGAAGCTCACTTAGATGGTGTCGGTGAAGTTATGACCTATGACAAGATTGTTGAGTTAGTTCAGAAGCTGAGTGAAATTCCTCAGATCAAGGTAATTTCGATGCAGACT
Organism: uncultured Thermoproteales archaeon; assembly: GCA_964647155.1. Classification (GTDB taxonomy): domain Archaea; phylum Thermoproteota; class Thermoprotei; order Thermoproteales; family B15-G16; genus B15-G16. The sequence continues at coordinate 3,228 of CAZYGV010000152.1, forward strand.
AGGGGGTATAGATTCACCTATC
>CAZYGV010000153.1:0-3233 GCA_964647155.1 uncultured Thermoproteales archaeon
TCACCTGTAGAACAACCTTCTTCTGTCCCTCTCTAAACCACCCCTGAACCCACTCGGGTCTCAACCTTCTAGCCTCTTCAAGCGACGACACAGCTGCATGAGCTACCTGTGCAGCAAGCTTACCTCTACTCATCTCTATGTCTGTTCTCACAACAATAACCTGCTTGTAACTCGTCACACATGACACCTATGCTAACAGGTTAATAGGTAACAATTATAATGACTTCTCACATCGGTAGTCACGTAATGTATGTGAAGGTAGGTCCCAAGAAGGATCCACAGGGTTACTACGTTGCAGTTACTACTAGGGATGTGTTTGAGAGATATGTTCGTAATCGGTTTGTATCTCTAAACGTAGTCATTGAGGAGATTGGTGAAGAGGTATTCATCAAGTCCAAGTCCCGTAGTATCTTGAAGAGGTTAATTAAGTTCTTAGCGAGTAAAGGAGTTACGGTTATAGGGAGCATATAGTTGTAGTTCTTGCCTCACTAGGTGACTACTATGCCATGTCCTTTCTATTGTGAAACTGCTGAAGGTAGGAGATGTGTATTGATGAGTCCTGAAGAGTTTAGAGTATGGAGTAGTAAGTATGGTACGAGGATGTGTGAGGTAGGGTATACTCGTTGCCTACTATATAACAAGGTTATTCACCTAACTAAGCAGAGTAGTGTAGGTGGGAGAAGTGGGTACTAGTGAACGTAGTGGAAAGGACTTAGCTAGTAGACAGAAAGTGACTTACATAGGTCGTCACCTAATGATTCAGGGTAAGTACCTAGATCTAATTCTCTCAGGTAAGAAGGTAACAACTATCAGGTATGGTATTGTGAAGCCCAAGTTCCAGGAGGTTATCATACATAGTGCTGGTAAGGTCATCGGTAAAGCTATCATTAAACGAGTTGTGTATAAAAAGGTCAAGGACTTAACTGATGAAGATGCTCAGAAAGATGGGTTCTCTAATAAGCAGGAGCTTGTTAGAGAGTTGAAGAAGACATATCCTGATCTTAGATTTAGTGATTACGTTACGATTATAGAGTTTGAGCTAGTTCAGAGATTTGATAATGTAAGTGACTACGACGTGTACTGTGGTCTTAATCCACTGGATGTAGCTAGGATAGCGCTTAGGTACAACATTGGACTTACTGATGAGGAGAAGAGTCTACTTCGCGAGTTACTAGCTAAGAAGAGCATACGAAAGCTAGCTATTGAGAAGTTTGGTAGCTTAAACAAGAGGTGGATTATTAGGAAGGTACTACGAAAAGCACTTAGGTTACTTATTGAGAAGGGTGTACTGAGCACTAGCACGAGGACCAGTACTTGATCTATCTACGTAATGCTTTGTGTAGTACTTTGGTCTTAGTTTCTCAACTATATAGTCAAATGCCTTCTCTGGATCGCTTCTAGCACCACAGGTATAGACGTCAACTGTTGCATACCTATACCTAGGCCATGTATGTATTGCTATGTGACTCTCAACAACTAGAGCCAAGACACTGACACCACCTTTCTCTCCAGTGAACTTCCATGACTTGACATCTATGAGAGTTGTATTGGCTACCTTAGCGGCCTCTACAACTATTTTCCTTAAGTACTCCTCGTCATCTAGTACAGCTTCATTGCATTCATAGAGGTTCCCGTACACGTGCTTACCTACGACAACACTATCCTCGCTCATTACATTCTCACCGCTTACCTTTCCTCGCTATGATGTGAAGTATATAAGTTTACCGCTCACAGGGTGAAGCAGATGAAAGTAATTGCTCCATTTGTACCCACTCCTAAGGTCGTTGCTGTGGAGATGTTGAAGCTAGCTAAGGTACGTAGTGGGGAGTATGTTGTCGATCCGGGTTGTGGCGAAGGAGCTATATTGTTCGTAGCTAGTGAAATCTTTGACGCGATTGCTATAGGGATAGAAATTCGTAGAGATTTAGTTGCTAGGTGCCTCCATAAGATTCTCAAGAAGGGTCTAGTCGGGAAAGTATATGTGATTCACGGTGACTTATTCAACTTCAACTATAGGATAGCTGATGTAGTTACACTTTACTTATTACCATCAATGCTAGAAATTCTGAGTAGGAAGTTAGCTAGAGAGCTGAAAGAGGGTTCAAGAATTGTAGCACACGACTTTCCACTACCTAAGTGGAAACCAGTAGAGGTAGTTGAGGTGACTAGTCCACTGAGGAAACACAAGATATACCTCTATCGAGTACCGGAATCGCTACCCTCAACGTACTCAAGTAATGAACCTTGAGTAGATTCTTGCCTCTCCTCACCATACAGTACCTTTTCAATCTTTCTAAGATCTTCAAGACTTAAGCCCTTAATCACCTTGTCCCATAACCTAACATTCTTAAACGCATTCATAGGTGATCCAAATCTCTTAAGTAACTCCTTAGCTCTGGCTTCTCCAATACCTGGTAAAGTAGCTAGCAGAGCTACCTGGAGTTCTTCAATTGGTACACTCTTCTTAGCTGTTCTCACAGTAACTCTTCTCCTCTCTTCATCCTGTTCCTGTCTAGCTAACACATACAGTATCCTCGCAGTATCCTCCTTACCACTGCTAGGTATGATCGAGATACCCATTCTAGCTAATGTGGCTAAAGCACCGTAAACCGAGTTAATGTGCATCTCAGTGAACTTTAGAGCGTACCTAAGTGATCCCTCAATAACTAGTACTGGTATTCTGTATGCTTCACGAAGTCTCCTAGCTTGATCAAATACTCTGCCATCCTTAATTGAGTTTATGAAGTCAGCCCAAGTCTTTCTCTCAACAGCGCACCTCTCAGATAGAACGTAGTCACCAACCTCTAGATCACGAACAACTACAACACAACCAAAATCCCTCCTCAGAGCAGTAGCTACATCACCAGCCTTAGCATATTCCTTCGAGTCAACTATGATAACCACCTTACTCATTGAAGTCACCTCCCACCAATACACAATTTACAGATCCTAGCTGGTCCATCCTCAACAGAACACAATTCACAAACCAAACGACCACATACCTTACACACAGCAATACTCAACTCTCTACCACATACCTCACAGAGAGCAGACTTGCAAACTACACAAATACTCTCACGTTGAACATAGTCAAATCTACAAACCAATCTACCACATATACGACATTTATACTCACCAGGGAACTCTTCACATAGTTCACAGAGATCGGACATATGCGGAACCACCACGAAGTATATATACTCAAAATAGCTTAAACTCCCCTCCGGGAAACC
>CAZYGV010000154.1:0-3151 GCA_964647155.1 uncultured Thermoproteales archaeon
GTGATAGTGTTGAAGTATTTCGAAGATCCCACCTCAAGCAGTTATACATGGAAGCTTACTTTCTGAGAAAGGTAGTTATGAGTAAGTTACCTGAACTCAGTAGTGAAAGTTATAGAAGAATGAGTGTGAATGGATGTATATTTGAGGTAAATCCATCAAGCGAAGTAGTGCTCAAGTTCTTGAGAAGTAGACTCGAGAAGATTACTAGATTTACGTCGCTATTCACTAGAGCACTTGACATTATTGAGAAGGAGTTAGGTGGTACTCGATCTAGTTCCTACGTACTGTTTCTACGTAACGATCTACTGGAAATACTGCTCTACGTCCTGACCCAAATACCCAATGTAATACCGTGTGACCTACAGCCAAATGATATTGAAGCTCTGAAAGCTCTTTATGGTACTTCTTCAGAGGTATGTGAAAGTGACGTAGCTATGAAACCCATTACTGAACTCATCAAGAGAACCGAAGCTTGGGTAGAGGAAGTAGAGGAGAGAGATGTACTGAGTACTCATCACCGTGAAGTATGTAGTGTAGATAAGAGTCAGGTAATGAGGTTAGTGGTCTATCTTGCCTGCAAGAAGTCTGCTACCTTGAGTGAATTACGGAGTAAATTTGATCAATCCCTAATTGATGAGGTACTAGCCATTGGGAGATCTCTTGGAGTTCTTGAGGTTGAAGGTGAAAAAGTTCATGTTCGCGATGTGAATGAGCTGAAGAAATTGATAAAGCACTTACTGAGGTGGAGGTGATGGCGTTTAGACGTAAAGGACAGATATCTATTGAGGCTATATTAATTACACTAGCCGTATTGGTTGCTGCATCTGTAGGTGCGTATGTATATCTCAGGTATGTATCGAGAGGACTATCAGAGATAAACTTCCAAGCACTTAGGCTTAGTATCCAGATGCACTATAGCTGTAAGTATGTTGCACTTACCCCAAAGTACCTAGCAGTTAAGTTAATACTGAATAAGGTACCAACAACACCCAGTGTCCAAGCCTTCGTACTTACGATCTATGTAGTGGACCTGGATACCGACTCAATACTTCACATAATTGACCTAAGTTCAACAAGTATAGTGGGTCCATGCAAGCTCTATACCATTGAGAAGGACTTCACGATACACTTCCTAAACGGTACAACCAGGACAAGGTACATGAAGGTATACGTACTTGTTCCTCAGATATCACCTGAGACCATAGATATTGTCTTAGATATTGAGTCTCTGAAACCTATTCTTACTTCAGCTAATAATCCTGCTATAGTCACTTCATTTTGGGTTGTAAGGGGTGATGACCTGTACGAGGTGGATAGGTATGAGTACCCGGTTAAGGTTGTGTAGAGTTAGGAAGTACGGGCAAGCTGTAACAGCACTAATACTTATGATAGCTTTCATCGTGTCTATAGTGGCTTTAACAACCTACATGCTAACGTACATGAGGACCGTACAGGGCGCTATTGAGATTAGAGGTCAGGAGCAAATACTTGAGCAACAGGAAAAGCTAATTGTTAATGTAACTGCTGATGGTGTTATGGAGCTGTACACAAATTCAACACCTATACACTTGGTCAGGATCTGGACTAAGAACAAGGATACAGGTGAAGTTAAGTCCTATACTCTAACTATCGATAGCGACTTAACAGCTCTCTTCAACGAGGTACTAGATGAAGTAGTAGTCAAGGCCGGAAGTACGTCCATAACCATAACCTCAGATAACTGCGAAGAACTTAAGAAGTATGCACTACTCACGCTAGGCATCGTACTTGAGCTACACTTCAAGACAAACCTAGTAGGTAAGGTACAGGTAGCCTTTGAATCCTACAGAAAGTTCTATGGTTGGTACGATCTAGAGTACAAACCATTAACTGGAGAATACATACTCACTACAACACCAGGTCTTGCAGGTAGTATACTCAGCATAACATTTGAGGACATAGCAGTACCTGAACATCTGAACAAGTACTTTGAGATGCTAGATGAGAACAATGATCCAGAAGGTGGTCAGAGAGCATTTGAGGAGAATGGTATTGAGGGTTGTGAGGGTTACGTTCTGGAGCAACAAGCACTACTGGATGACCCCGGTACTGGAAAGTACTATCAAATTGAGGTCTACAGAGAGCACCACGGTAGTAAGTATGCAGTTCCCTACTCAGTGCTAGCAATAGGTAATGACTTGAGATATGGCGGAAAGGTTATTGTACTGGGTATTGGGCCCGGAATATCCTCACCTGGTCCAGCGCATATAACTAATGTTAAGGTATACGCAGTAGCACCAGATGGAACACCGTACCTCTACACACTTGAAACCGGTGAGAAGATCGTAATCCGTGGATTCAGAGGTACCATCAAGGTATTTCCATCAATGGATTACGAAGTTGATGAAGAGGGTAAGAATATAACAGCACTATGTACAATGCTCTTTTACAGATACTACAGAGACGAGAGCACTACCTATGACGCAGCGGCAATATACATCACAGGTAGAGCTAAGGTAATTGAGGTGTATAAGTATGTGTACAAGGAATACACAGGCTACAGAAACTACATGTTTGTAGGTGACTTCGATGGTAATGGTCTCAATGAGATAGTCTTCAATACAATACATATCTGGTATGGTGAGAAGAGCACAAAGGGTAATGATTGGGATGCAAACATTCACAGAGACGAGAAGTCCGTAACTGAGTTGAAGTTAGTGCTGAAGGACTATGGCGGTAAGCCGTACATCACGGGTGCTAAGTTCATTACCGTGTACATAAAGTTTTACTTCCTCGATAATGCAGGTGATGATTGGGAGGAGTTAGACGCTAATGAGTGGATATTCTTTGTAGCACTCTACGAGATTACACCAGAGGGTAAGTACGTTGAGTACATGAGAAAGGAGTGGAGGTATCAACAGCTTATGACACTTGAAGATACATATCCACCAAGTATATCATCGATAACTGAATCAGCATCATTCCCCTGCGATCCAAGTAAGAAGTACGTCGTTGTTGTTGGCATCCAAGATCCATACGGTAACGATGGTCTAGGTTACAATGATGCTGACATAGTCATAGGTATAGAGTACCTAGGTATAACTTACTATGTCTAGAGCAACATCTCGGTGATGTAGATGAGAGGGATTAGTAGCTCAAGAACAGCTAGAGC
>CAZYGV010000155.1:0-3092 GCA_964647155.1 uncultured Thermoproteales archaeon
CTCTAGTACTTATCCTATCTTAAGAGGTGAGTTCTCTTGCAGGGTTTCCCTATCTTACTATTTACCTTATCTATGTCTGTTAGTAGCTATGCCTTGTTTTGAAGCCTAGTTCGTCTCTAAAGCACCAGAGTCCTTCTCCGAAGTCTAGGAGTACGATGCCTAATTTACCTAGGAGTTTATCGTTTAGGAGTACGGTGTTTATGCGTGAGATGTAGGGGTATGCTGGTACTGGTCCAACGACTCTATCTTCTGTGACTACGTACACGTTGACTGGTTCAACACATCTTACTAGGTTTGTGGTGGAGCCATCTGCTAGAATGCGTTTTACGGTTATGGTGGGTGGTTTATTGCCGAGGAGTTCTCTTGCTAGTGGTTCAGGTAGCATGATCTCTGGTTCGGTACCAATGAAGCCACTTTGGCGAGTGCAAGGGTTTCAATGCATTTACTCTCTACTTGGAGTCTTACCCTTAATCTCAGCACGTGGCTCACCTAATAGCTCTGGTGGTAGGATGGTGAGTATAGCGAACTTTGGTTCGAGTACTTCGGGTGGGAGTACTGTCGCAATGAGGTTCTCCATTGAGAAGTCCCATCTGTAGTGGTTGCTGAGGTTTATCTTAAGGTTTACTTCGAGATTGTTAGTTGGTATGTACCATCCTTACCTGCACTTAGTGAGCTTGGACTTAGGTTAACCTAGTCTGCGATATTGTTACTCATTAATGAATTGGTATTGCAGGGTACATGATGTGGTGTCTTATCAGCAAGATGGTGCTCATCTGCTCTTTACAGGAAGTTTGCACTAGAACACAGGAATTAGAACAAGGTAGTAGGTACTGAACGATGAGGGATATACATGGAGTTTAGACTACACATGATCTACAGAGCAGCCTTAGTACTCGATGTTCTAAGAGATTTCACACTAATGGCATACAGCAGATTACTTACAGCACACATAGTACGCAATGCAAGACACGGAACTAGTGAAACATCTGTGAAGAGATCGAAATGACCAAGAGAACAAGTCCTCTTATCCACTGGAAGATAATTGGGAGCACGTTCCTGTCATAGCTTTGAAGCTTAGGGACTTGGTGAGTGAGAGCCATTGTGGTGTTCGGTCTGCAGGGTGATTGGGTTAGTTGTAGCCGTACTTATTTTGTCTTTATGTTGTATCTCTGTGGTGATTGGTGTGAGTGTTATTGGGAGGGTGAGGATTTATCTCGAGGATGCTTGGGAGTTCTATAGGCGTGGTAGGGAGGAGCTTTTGAGAGGTCTTGAGAGGGGAGATGTGTATGAGGTGAGGGATGGAGCTGTGAAGCTTTGGAATGCCGTTGTTCAGGCTACTAATGCTCTAATTCTTCATCTCTTAGGTTTGGTTCCTGCTAGTCATTGGGAGAGGAGGAAGTTGATGGAGCTTGAGGGTAGGTTTGAGGAAGTTGGTAAGCTTGGTCTCTGTGATAGGTATTGTGCAGGGAACGTCATCTACGTGGTATGACGTTTTATGAGGGTATAGTTGATGAGGATTTGCTTAGGTATGAGGTGCAGAAGGTTGAGAGGTATCTTAGGGATGTTGAGGATCTAATTCGTAGGTTAAGGTAGTATGCTGCTCCTTGACTCTTAATTGAGATCTATTGAGATCTTCTACTCTATTTGTTGAGTAGTTGTTGAGGGATTTTTCCCTATACGTAGGTGTGTATTTGGTATCTCTTTTCTTGGTCTTTCCATGGTTTTAGGTAGTTGAAGTAGAGGTATTCGTAGAGGTTGAGTTCATTTCTTGTCCATATCACTACGTGGTTTTTAATTATTGACATCTGGATGTAGAGTGGTAGTAGTTCAAATACTCTAAGGTCGTATTTGCTGAAGTCTAGTGGTACTTCTCTCCATGCTTCCTGTATGAGGTGAATTCCTTTGTCTGGGTTCTTCCTTGCTTCTGGTACTACGAGGCATATGTCTATGTCTGATCGTGGTGTTGCTTCTTTGCGTGCATGTGAGCCATAGAGTAGTATTGCTTCTACTTCTCTGTGTTTTTCGAGGAATTTGCTGAAGGCTTCCCTAACTGTCTTGATTATTGTCTCGATTTCTTCTGTAGTCATTTCTTAACTACCTCACTGAATTCCACTATGGAGTTCCTCAACTTAAGTATGCTGGTGTAGGCTAATCTATCGTCTATGCCATTGTACCTATGTACCAACACGTTCCTGAGACCATTTAGTTCACGTAGTTTTCCAAGTAGTTCATCCGTGATTAATCCTAGCTGCTTTAGGGTGTGTAGGTTTGTGTAGTCGTCTCTAACGACTTTACCTTCGTCTCTCACCATCATTGCGACGATATCCATTATGCAGTCAGCTAGTTCCTCTACTACTTTGTACACTGCTTTCTTGGTCTTCATGTCTCTCGTGAATTCCTCCATGTTGGGTGGTATCCATTCTCTGAGGAGTATTAGGCATTCCTGTATGAACTCTAGCTTCTCTTCATATCTCTTTATACGTTCGGTATCTAGTTTCATGGTGTTTCATCTCTGATTTCCTGGATTTTTCCTGGATTATGTCTTTTGGTTCTATGTATAGTGTTTGTTTTTGTACCATGGTTCTTACTGTCCAGTAGTGTGCTGGTAGTTGATATGCTGCGTCTTGTCCTATCCAGTATGTTTTACCTGGTTTCTTGTCTAGCCATTTGCTGTATAATGGTGTTACTATGTTGTTTCTCAGCATGTAGTCCCATATTGGTGTAGCTCTAGTTGATCTACGTTGTCTAGTGTTTGCTTTAGTTCCTGTAGTACTTGTGTTGGTGTTTTCTCTCTTTCTCGACAGTACTCCTTAATTGTTGTCTTCACTATCTCGATTACTTTCTCGAGCCATTTCTCTAGGTTCCACTTCTGTACGTACAGTTCATACACTGCTCTTGGATTTCCTCCTGTTACCTTCCACACTAACTCGTAATCTAATGGGCACTCCAGCTTTTGGAGTAGTTGCTCCGCTGCTTGTTTACTAAGATTCCACATCAGGTACGTGAACATGTTCTTTCCCTGTTCTCTTAGGAAGTACTGAACTGCTGTCTGATCACTAGTGAATGCTATCGGGTACAGGTACTCTAGCTCA
>CAZYGV010000156.1:0-3040 GCA_964647155.1 uncultured Thermoproteales archaeon
CACGAATAGTGAATTCAGGTATCACTATAGCTCTAAAACCACCAACCATAAGTGGATAGTGATATGAATCAACTGCTAGTCCAGGAACTATTTCCTCAAGGACCTCAACACTCATAATACCATTTAGCCTCTTCAACTCTTGAACTAATTTACTAGGTGATACTCCTGAGTCAGTGAAATCAGCAAAGACAACAGCCGACATAACATCTGTATTTACATAAACTGTCGAGGATATGAAGTACAGAATATCTACACCATACTTAGCAAATACCGAACTGACATCAGCAATTACATTGGGTCTCTTACTAGCTACTATTGAAAGAGCATATATCTTCCTGTTGGGTATGTAAGCTAATCTAGACAAATCTAAACCGACTGTAGTAAGTGACACATCTGCCAACCTCCATATCTGCCTTTAACTGGAAGACATACCGGATACGTAGTTTTCCACAGTGCTGACCTAGGGCTTCTATATTAAAGTTAGTCATAGGTTCTTCGTCAAATGATAGTATTTAAGGTAGAGCCTTTACTAGTGACTTGAGATCACTTGGATTCAAGTTCCTAGTACTACCATTTGAGTACCTTATCTCTACACGTGAAATTCCATATGATTGAAGAACATCACTAGGAGTCTGTGGACCAAATGCTTTGCCCCACTCAGTTACCCTTCCTTCAGGATCTAAAGCCTGTATGAAGTTGCTAATTTGGATTCTATATCTGCTCTTCTTCAGGTAAATCACAATCTTAAGATTATTCTCACGAGCATACTTCTGCAACTTAACTATATCCTGCATGGATAGCATTCCAGATCACTGAAGTCATAGGGAAGCAGTCCTTAGTAAACGTATCTACTTCCCTTAAATTAAATTAGCTTACTTTCAGGTGGAATTACCTCAACTCTGTAGTATGAAACTGTACCCAGTGAGTCAACTATTGCTAGAATAAGCTCCTTCCTAACTCTCAAAGCCTCATTCACACACTGGACTAGTTCATCTAAGTCAATCTTCCTACCTTCAATCAATACCTTGACGTAGTACTTAGCTGGTTGACCTTTCTTCCAACCACCACGCTCGTAAAGTCTAAAGTCTACCTGACTTGAACCTCCTTTAACAACGTAGCCTCTAGACCTTAGATCACGATATACGAGGTACTTAACCCAGAGATCAGGATCACTAGCAACATACGTCTTAAGTACCTTGAGAAATAGATCCTTATCGAGTACACCTCTTTCAGCTAGGTACATGACCTCAACAGGTAATAGCAGCAGCTCATTACCTAGTAACTCACCATATCCCTGAGAGTAGAGCCTAGAAATCAATGCTTTATCTCTGACAACTACTCCATGGTCTCTAAATTCGAGGGAGTACATACATAAGTACTGAGCACTAATATCTTTTAACTTTACACACTACTGCTATACTGATGTGTAGACTCGAGGTAGATGACTTAATCTCTGTGTGTAGAGACATTGCTGATAGAATTCGTGAGCTTCAGGAATTACCCTTTGTGAGGACTAAGGTGTCTGAGAAGTGTGGTAATGTTGTTTGGGGTATTGATCTAATTGCTGAGAACTTAGTGATTGAGTACTTTCGTGAGCTTGGTGTTGGTAGGTTGATTACTGAGGATAGAGGACTCCTCATTTTGAGAGATGGTAGGAGTGATGTTGCTGTTGTCGATCCTCTGGATGGTAGTACTAACTACGTACTTGGGATACCTGCTTGTTGCATATCTGTTGCGTATGGATGTGGTAGTAGGTTGTGTGATCTCGATGTAGGTGTTGTAATAGGTATTTACCCTAGGTTCGAGGTTTGGGTTGTGAAAGGTAGAGAAGTTGTTGTTAGGGGTCTTAAGGTAGTTTCCTCAGGTTGTGATGTTTCTATTGTGTCTCTCTACCTTGAACGTGGTTATGAGCTCTTAGTGCGTAAGCTAAGTGAGTTACTTGGTAGTGTCAAGGTTAGACATCTTGGTTATGTTGCTCTCGAGTTACTTCTAGTAGGTACTGGTTCCATTACCTTGTTCATTGATTTGAGGAATAGGTTGAGATTAACTGATGTAGCTGCTCCGTACGTGATCTGTAGGGAATTGGGTGTACAGTTTGTTGATGTACTTGGTGAAGACATTGGATATGTACCTCTTGTGGAGAATACTAGGTTACGTCTTGTTGCTGGTAGGGTAGAGATTATTAAGTCAGTTCTACCACTGATTAAGGGGATCTTACGTGACTATTCCAGTAGGTGATACATTAAGAGTTAGGAAAGTACCTGTAGTTACTTGGTTTCTCATACTCCTAAATGTGTTGGTATTTATCTACATGATAAGTGGTGGTACGAAGTTCTTCTACAGTATTGTCATGAAGTACGGTATGGTACCTGCCTACATAGTAAGAGGAGAGAGACTGTACACATTAATAACCTCGATGTTCATACATGGAGGGCTACTACACCTAGTCGGCAATATGGTGTACCTCTACATATTTGGCGATAACGTAGAAGCAAAAATGGGTAGAGCAACGTACCTACTCTTCTACATACTATCTGGAGTAGCTGCAGCATTCATGCACGTATTTGTCGTATATCGTTTTGCCAGACCGATAGCTATACCGTTTGCTGGGGTTGTTGATCCAAGGTACATACCTTGTGTTGGTGCTTCAGGTGCTATTTCGGGTATATTAGGTGCGTACTTCGTGCTATATCCACTAGCTGGTGTTAGAGTACTGACGTTCTACTTCTTCTTTCCAGTTGTGATAACAGTACCAGCGTACGTGTTTCTAGGTCTCTGGTTCATATACCAGCTAGTAATGGGTACACTATCGATAGCTTATGGCTACTTCTCAGGTGTAGCCTTTTGGGCTCATATTGGTGGTTTTCTCTTCGGTATGGTGGCAGCACTTCCATTTAGATTTAGGAGGAAGAAGGTGAGGAGAAGATACGTAGTCTACTACCCAAGGTACTATGAGGTACCCGTGTACTAGAGAGTACAAGAGTACAGTGGAGTGTGTCCAGTAAGCCTTACTACTATAACTACTTAACCTACACTACTG
>CAZYGV010000157.1:0-3004 GCA_964647155.1 uncultured Thermoproteales archaeon
TAGGAGATAGCTGTGAAGTAGTTGTTGTCACTGATGGGTGTACAGATGGTACTGATCTATGGGTTCATGAATTTAGTAAGCAATATGCAAACATCAAGCATCTAAATTTCAAACAGAGACTAGGTAAGGGAAGAGCTGTTGTTACAGGGTTGAGTGTCGGTAGAGGTAGGTATCTTGCATATGTAGATGCTGATGGTTCAGTACCACCTAAGGAGGTAGTTAAGCTACTCCTATACGCTAGGAAGGTGAACTGTGATCTGGTGATTGCTTCACGTTACTTACCAACATCAAAGATCCTTAAAAAACCACCACTAATACGCATTCTATACTCAAGGATATTCAATGCGATCACCAAGATACTATTCCCTGTACTCAGCACAGTTCATGATACCCAATGTGGACTAAAGGTAATTCGTCAAAGTACCTTCAGCAAAATTAGGAGTAAATTACTGGTACAGAACTTCGCCTTTGATGTTAATCTAATACTCTCAGTAATGGATGTGGGTGGTGAGGTCATTGAAGTACCAATTCAGTGGTTTCACGTCGATATAGGGAGTAAGGTTGGTGGCGAAGGTGATTTTCTCACCAGAGTTAGATGCTTAAACAGGGTAGGTCTTCAGATGCTACTCTCGGTACTAAAGCTGAAACTCTACAGAGGTAGATCAAGTATTGAGAGAGCACTACTACAACACCTTGATAAGGTACTTGACTTCCTAATCTCACTTACTTTGAGAGGTGAATAATAGGTTAGGTAGTGAGGAGCTTCTCATTCTCATGTACATAGCGAGGAGTAGAGAGTACTCAGTATCAGTAGATGAGCTGTGCAGAAGTACGGGAATAGGCCGAGAGCAGCTACACAAGCTAGTTCACAGATTACGCAATCTCAACTTACTATACTTCACGAATTCTCAACTCAGGTGTAGACTTGACCTAGATAACCTACGTGTAGCTACTGACCTACTACCTAAACTGAGAACTGAGGTTCTCAGGTATAGAGCTCTATACTTCGAGAGGACAACGTCTACACAGGATATCGTGCACAAGTTAGCTAGGTGTGGATTTGAGGAAGGTTACGTTGTGATAGCTGAAGAACAGCTTAGAGGAAGAGGAAGATGGGGTAGAACCTGGATATCGCCTAAAGGAGGTCTATGGTTTAGCGTACTACTAAGACCAAAGGTAGCACTCCCACAGCAGATTTCCATAGCAGCATCACTATCAGTTGCTGAAGTACTTAATGACTTACTTAAAATACCCACGTACCTCAAATGGCCAAATGACGTAGTGATTCAAGGTAAGAAGGTATGTGGAGTACTCGTAGAGTCAAAGTATGGAAAATACGGTGTAGAGTACATAGTGCTGGGTATAGGGATCAACGTAAATAATGAGATACCTCAAGAACTTAGAGAACATGCAACATCACTAAGAGACGAAGTGAGACAACAAGTACCTAGAGTACCAGTACTCCTCAGCATACTCAAACAATTTGACCAACACTACAAACACCTGGAAATGAATAGAAGCAGTGAAGTAGTAACAAGGTACTACAATCTCCTCATAGAGCAAAGTCATAAGGTACGAATTGAATTGATCAATGGAGAACACATAGAAGGAAAGGTAATCGGTATAGATATCGACGGTAGCATAGTACTATCAACTGAAGGTAAGGAGGTACCCATACAGAGCGAACTTGTCAGGAAGATACACGTACTTACAGAGTAAAGCAAAAATTAAAAATACCCAAGACACATATCTCTAGGCGGAGTCCATGCGGCCGTCGTCTAGCCTGGACTAGGACGGCGGCCTGCCGCGCCGCTGACCCGGGTTCAAATCCCGGCGGCCGCACCAAATCCCCCTCCTGGAACTCCTCAATACTATCATGAGGTATTACTAGAGGTAGGTTCTCACCAGTAACGAGTACCTCTCTCTAAGTACGTCAGCTAGCAATCTTGGAAATACCCTATACCTACCCTTCTTACTAACCGTAACGAGTTCATACATCTTCAACTTCCCTAAGATTCTCCTCAATGATCTTAACGAGATCCTGATATCTCTCGAGATAGGTACATGTGGTAGTTCTCGAGCTATCTCCTCATCAGTAGCTTCCTCGAGTCTAGCTACTGCAAGTAATGTCAATCTCTCCAACTTACCCAAGTCAGTAAATACACGTTCAGTTAATGGATTTCTCCTAGTTGAGACATAGGTAAGAAGCTCTCGATAGTTACTCTCAAGAACATCTACCGACAACTTCCTCGAGATAGAGGTTAAGTACTCCAACAGTATACCTAAAGCACTTGGAACACCTTCACATAGCTCATACAGTACATCTACGAAATCACGATCTACATCAACTCCATACCTACTACTGAGAGCTTGAAGAAATCTCCTCACTTCATCCCGTGTAAGAGTCCTCAACTTAATTAAGGTAGTACCACTAGGTACTGAAACCTCTAGATAGTCCTCACTAGCAACAGCTAGTAAAAACTTCGTGTACCCTCTCTCACTAAGGTACTTCACACCACTCATAGATCCAGCATAGTCATCGAGTAAGTACACTACATCACTACTGAACTTGTAGGAAGATGGAGTCACTACACCACTCACGTACTTAACATCTTTACCACACATCATGAGAGATGTTGCTATTGAGAATAGTAGACTCGTCTTACCGTAACCACGCCACCCATGCACAATAACTACTATAGTGTTCTCGCTGTGTAGTTCAGTGAGTATTTTCTCCTTGATGTCTAGATGTGTTACGTGGAGATTAGGTGGTAGTGGTGATGTTGCTGATATAAGTGGTTTGTAGTGCTGTGTGTAGTTATGCTTCATGACCCTCGCCTAAATGCCTTCTCTTCATCGATCAGTGTAACTCTGATCGCTCATCGGATCTAAGAGAGTGTACATGGGGAAAGTACATATACTTTTCCTCTACGTAGTGTACGCGCTGGATGATGATTGCGTTGGTGGGGGTTATTGATGCCCGACGAAGGGCGAGGCTGATGCT
>CAZYGV010000158.1:0-2984 GCA_964647155.1 uncultured Thermoproteales archaeon
TGTAGGATAGTACTTCTGTACTTAGCTTTTCCTCACTTGTCACTATGGTTGTTATAATGTACTTAGCTAGTGATATCAGTGTTGAGAGTGCTTTTGGTGTATTGAAGTCGTTGTTCATGTATTTCTCGAATTCCTCTACGTAGCTATTGACCTTAACTACAGTATTCCTCTCTCTATCGCTTAACCTACTTAAGTCTATGCTGGTTACTATTCCTCGTTCCTTGATTATTGCCCTTAGGTAGTCGTGTGCTGTGTAGAGTGTATCAAGTATTGTTCGGTATTGCTCAAGGTGATCCATAACGAAGTCCAGTGGTTTCCTATACTGTGTTGATGCTATGTATAGTCTAAATACTTCAGGATTGTACTTAGCCAAGACATCTTTCATGAGTACGATGTTCCCTAGTGATTTCGACATCTTTTCACCCTTAATGGTTACGAGACCTACGTGCATCCAGTACCTAGCAAATGAACTAGGTCCATGTAGTACCTTAGCTATAGCTAGTTCATTCTCATGATGGGGGAATACTAGATCTTGACCACCACCGTGAATATCGAATACTTGACCGAGGTACTTTGTAGCCATGACGACACACTCAAGGTGCCAACCGGGTCTACCAGGTCCCCAAGGTGTTTCCCACCATGGTTCACCAGGTTTTCTACCTTTCCAGAGTGCGAAGTCTAGTGGATTCCTTTTATAGGGTTCTGGTTCTACTCTAGCACCTGCAATTAGCTCCTCTATCTTCTGATGTGAGAGTTCTCCGTAGTTAGGTACCTTAGTTACATCGAAGTAAACTGAGTAGTCTGGTGTTACATATGCATAACCTAGCTCTATGAGCTTCTTTATTGCATCTATCATGTCCTGTATATGCTCCGTCACTCTCGGATTTTTGTACGCTGGCTTTATGTAGAGCTTCTCACAAACCTCGTAGTAGTCCCTGATATAGGTCTCAGATATCTCCCTCCAGTTTCTGCCTTCTGCTCTAGCTCTATTCAATATCTTATCGTCAATATCCGTGAAGTTTACCACGAGCTTAACTTCAAGACCTAGATACTCGAAGTATCTCCTAACGATGTCAAAGAATACGTAGACTCTAGCATGACCGACATGTGTGTAGTCGTAAGGTGTAGGACCGCATACATACATCTTAACTGTACCCGGTTCGATTAGAGTCAACTTCTCTAGTTGTCGAGAAGCAGTATTGTAAATGAGTATGGGAGTCTCTCTTTTCCCTCTTAAACTACCTCTAAGCAGATAGTCAACACCTCTGGTTGTAGCTCCTTTTAGTTACTTATAAGGTTGTCGATGTGCATTATTGAGTATCAGCTAGGGAGGCCTTCAATCACTAATCATCAAGGGTGTGTAGTCATCACCATACCTAACTGTATTGAAGCAGGAATTTAAGTCTTCACTTACATCTTTCAAACGAGGTCTCTTCGTGATGAGCCTTAGGACAGCTGATTAGTTGATGAGTTAACCCGTTGCTGACTAGACTCAATACACCTGGTCTCAACATCTACTAGTGAGAGGATTTCTCTACACTTTGTACAGACTAGGTAACACCTAATAGTTGACTCCGTAAGCAGTTGATACCTGATTCGCATACACTCTATGTGGTTTACGTGTGTACCTACTCTATCACCTACTGAGTAGACTAACTCGCGATATACTTCTGAGCCACGTACTATATACCTTCTACCAGCTTTGCTGGTGTGAGTTCCAAGTACTAGGGGGATTATTCTGTGGAATATTTCTTCGTGACAAAACACGACAATTAGCTCACTGTTCTCAAGGGTATATGTATTGAATCCAATTACGTAGTTCCCGAGCAAGACTATGTTCTGAGGAAGGGGTGAGAGCAGTATCGGTGGATCATCTAGCTTAGAGAAGCCACAGCTCGGTGATGTTGGTATGGATAAGTGCTGACACCTAGGACATGATGTCACAGCTATGTAATCACCTACAAGGAGTATGGTCACTTTTTCGTAACCACAACAATAACATTTGTATCTACCTTCACCCTCCACACGAGCCACCTAACCTGATCTAGATTTAAAGTACTCTTCAGCAATATCCAACTCCCAACAACGATATGCTGGACATATGTAGCATCCAATTCTGTAGAAACCCTCGAGGTAAAGGGGGTTCAGTGGTATTCCATTCTGAAGTAGGTAGAGTTGCACCATAACCGTTGACCAGAACTTGATTGGAGCTACCTGTATGTAGTTTTCATGTGGTCTAACAGGTGGTCTAAAGAGCCTCAGTAGGGATTCTGTATCACGATCACCAACAACTACCAGTGGCTTCTCAGCTACCTTCTTGATTGCTCTGTATAGTGCTGCAATCTTGAGCTTAGTACACCACCTATTTTCATGTGTAGGCAACTCAAACCCTCTACGCTCCCACTCAACGTCAATACCTGCATACTCAACCTCGTAACTAATGCTCAAGATCTTAGCAACTTCACCAACATACTTATACACCTCATCTATCTCCATTCCAGTATCCACAAAGATAGGAACTACGTGCTCACGTGGAAAGGCCTTTAGTGCAAGGACTAGAGCAACCGTACTGTCCTTACCACCACTCCACGGAACAATAACTCGATCATACTCGTACCTCTCAGCAACCGACCTCAATAGATGTACAGCTATCTCTTCATGAATCTTCATTTTCTCCCTGTTAGCTTCAATAGTCTTCTCGAACACATGATTGATATCTTCTAACTCAGGACAAACCTCAAGAACCTTGCTAACATCAACATCCGGTATAATCACTGAACCAACCTTCATAGATCCAACATATACCTCATGTAAATCATGAACTAACTTCACTATGAGTGGTATAGTCCTGATCTTCACACCAAGTAACCTACTCCATCTCTCAACATGTTTCCGACCAATAGCAAAGTACATATCGTGAAGTGGATGAGGCTGTATAGGAACCTTAGTACCATGTAAGCACTTACCAAGTACGTAGTGATCCT
>CAZYGV010000159.1:0-2934 GCA_964647155.1 uncultured Thermoproteales archaeon
TTTCAGACGTAGGTTTCTGCTCTTTCTCAAGTATAGCCCTGAAGATGTAGTAGTAGAGAGGTACTTGCCAAGCCCATTCCCTACCAATCCACTCCTCTCTAGGTACTTCACTTAGTAGGTGATGAGTAGGCTCTAGCGGTATGACCATGTTCTGTCTCAACAACTCCTGTGTTAATGCTACTTCAGGTAATTGCTGTTTAAGCTCCTCAGCAATAGGTACAGGAACTAGAGAATCAATGTCCTCAATCACACTTCTCAAGTACCTAAGCAACACATCACTACGCTTAATCACTAAGAACACTGACCAACACTTCACAATCTCCTTCTCCAACCACCTCTCTACATCCCAAGCATAGACATTCCTCAACTCGTAGATTAATCTCGGATTACCACCACACAACCTCCACAAAACTTCATAATCTAGAGGACACTCAACCTCTTCAAGTAACTTCACGAAAGCAACCTTCGATAAGTTCCACATCTCGTAAATGGATAACGTCTTACCAGCTTCCCTCCTAAAGTACTGAATCACCGATAACTCACTAGTTAGAAGTACTGTGACAACATTCCTAAGACCAAGCTCCTCCCTCCACTCATGAATAGCCTTATCCAGCGCTGAGATATAGTCCCTAATACTGACCTTGTACCTGTCTAGGGATCTGGTCACCTCATCGATAAAGATAACCAAGTACCTACCAACTAGCTTATACACCTCACACAGCTTCCTAAGCAGAGTAAATATCTTGAGAGGAAACTTTAGCAAATCCTCACATACCCTCTGAATCATCTCAATAACTAACTCCTTAACACCACACCTCGCATAGATAGCTTGACTTAACTCACTCTGAGTTACATCGACATACAGGAAAACGAAGTCATCAAGATCCTCCACAGCACGTGTCATAGCTCTAGCAAATTCAGTCTTCCCACAACCCCAAGGACCATACACAACGTAATTCCAGGAAACCCCTCTAAGCACCCAATCGAGAACATACCTAACCTCTCTCTCACGATCAACAAAGTAAATACCCAACCCTGGCACCACATACCTACCTAAGCAACTAACAACAACCTCAGTAACATCACCACAACACATCTATACAACACCAACTCAAATAAGACAACAACAGAACTTTACCCTTACCCCCAACAACTAGGAAACCTTCAACGGCTTCACAACCTCAAGAAACCTCCTAGCCTCCTCAACAGAGAAAGTACACAGCTCGTACTTAGGAGTAACCCTGTAAGCATCCACGTAAGGACCCTCAATGTGAAACCTAGTGAAACCCAGTAACTTCAGACACTCATGCACTACCTCAAGTAATTCACGATTGGTATTGGTGAACTTCAACTTTACTCTCCTTTCGACATAGGTATGACCTCGCCTAACTCTCCTATACTCGTAGAATCTCACACAGCCTTCAGCATCGAAGAAACCACGAACAAACTCCCTAATGAAATCAACTCCAAGAGACTGAAGAGTATTTCTCAGAGAACCTAGGTTCTCTCTGTACCTAGCTACCCACACGTAGTATGTTGGGCTCATGGTTATTACTAGGTAGTAGGCTCGCTTACCAGGTTTCTTACCACCCTTTGGAGGGTACTGGTACATGTACGCTCGTCCATCAGTAACGTACTTCGTGACGATGTCGTAGTACCTACGTACAACAGCTTCACAGGTATTGATTAAGTCGACTCTAGGTCTATCCTCGTACACATGTCCATCACCAAGAACAAGACCAAGAGCATAGAACATCTCAGGTATCCTTTCGTATTCAAACATACGAAGCCCTAGTGCAGTACCCACACATCCCTCCTATAGCCTCGATACTACAGTGAACTTACCTGAAGAGAACTGAAAGTAAATCCAGCACCTAGCTACGTGTACTCAACTGATATATTGCTCAGGGAGTTATTGCACACATGCACTCAAGACCAAGCATCAAGAGACTTAGCTACAGAATACAGGAACTCGTAAGGACATTACCGAAATCTTTCCTCGATAATTTGCTGGAAGTACCTGAGTTCACACATGTACCACTCCTCTGGTTTACACGATGCAGATGCAGGGAATCTATGGACCTAGTGTTGTATATTCTTGGAGCATCGTTCACCTCCTACATACCACCACTCGGTGTTGGAGCAGAGTATCTTTGGTACTTTACAGGTCTTGCTGTAAGAGATTTAGTCCACGTACTAAGAGCATCGAGCGAGGACATTGAGACCTTAATGAGAGTGCTCATAGAGGTTGCACACTATGCTGCTAGCAAGTACTTCAATATTGCTAAGGTAGATAAACCATATAGGGGCAGTACTAGAGCACAGAGCACAGTACGGGTACTATGGCTTACTAGGAGGGCAAAACCCTACACATTGGCACTACGTACATTACTGCTACTACACCCAACACTTGAAAACAAACTAATGGACAAGGTAAGTCAGGAGCTTAAAAGTTGCTGTGCCTCCTACATACCTCTTGAGGATAAAAACGTAGCTAGTTGGGTTCTTGAAAGGAACTTAAGAAATCTTCGAGGAGGATTTATCGATGATGCAATGCAGCTATGGGTAAAAGCTTGGATAACTACTTATGGATATGAGCCGTATCCTGATACCGTTTACAGTCAGTTAGTACGTGAACTTACACGAGATAGTGCACGTACTAAGTATGTGCAGAAGCTCAAGGAAGTTATACAGAGATCACGAGTACAGAGGTACCTAGTTGATTCAGCTAGTGTGAATGTAGAGGAGATAGCAGAGCAGACCGTGAGAGTGCTAGCTAGTAGGGTTAGACATGTGCCATTACCATGGTTACTCGATGTAGTGATATTTGCAGAGGTTAGGAGGAGAAGGAGGTTAGGGAACATTTGACATACAGCTCATGGTAGCGGGGGGTGGATTTGAACCACCGACCTCGGGGTTATGAGCCCCGCGGGA
>CAZYGV010000160.1:0-2930 GCA_964647155.1 uncultured Thermoproteales archaeon
TGACACCACCTTGACCACCACGACTCAGTATTAGGTACTCACGTAGCATGCTCTAACCCATAAACTTGGAGAGTGCATAGAACTTAGGTGTTACCCTATGTTGTACATAAGTGAAGTGAACTTTATGAGGTGAAGGTGATCGATGAGTAAGGAGGTTATAGATAAGGCAAGGAAAGTAGTAGAGGCAGTACTAGCTATGTACTCTCCAGAACCCGAGTTCAGCAATGACATATTTGAGCTCTTGATAGAGACTATACTATCTCAAAATACTACAGCTAGGAATGCAGAAAAAGCATTTAGGAACTTATTGTCGAGGTTCAAGCTAATCCCAAGTCACCTAGCAAGAGCTAGTATTGAGGAAGTGGCTGAAGCTATTAAACCAGCAGGTATGCAGTACGTTCGTGCAAGGAATATAGTTGAGCTATCTAAGGTTGTTATTGAAAAATTTGGAGGTAGATTAGACTTCATCAGGAATCTACCTACGGACATAGCCAGGAAGTTGTTAATGGAGTTACCAGGTGTCGGTAAGAAGACCGCCGACATAGTGCTTCTCTTCTACGCTAAGAGACCTGTAATGCCAGTGGATACTCACATAGCTAGGATATGTCGTAGACTAGGTATCTCAGATGGAAGTTATGAGAAGACAAGAGAAGTACTTGAGAAAGCTATTGGTGAGAACTACTTACTAGTAGCTAAGGCACATCTAGCACTCATAGAGTTTGGTAGAGAGATCTGTAGAGCAAGAGATCCGCGATGTAGTAGTTGTCCACTAGCTAGTGTATGTTCATACGCTAAGGAAAGGAAGAGACTATGAGCAACATTCATAAGCCAATACACGTGACATGTCTGAGAAACTATGAAGTTAAAAAGAATCTACGCTATACTAGCTACATCACTACTACTATCATCGTCTTCATGGTCTCTCTACTTCTTCCTCACTCGGTACTTAGCTGACTCAACAACACTGGTCCTGAAGTACTCAGTAGCTGAGTTAGTGCCACTAGTCACTACACCAATAGTGTGCTATCTTGGTGAGAGATTAGGGTACTGGGTCTTGGGATTACTATCGGTTCTACAGGTATTTCAGTTGGGATTGTTGATTACGGGTATTGAGTATGGTTATCTCTTTGCTATACCTGCTTCTCTAGGTGGGGTCATTTTGTTCTCTACCTGCTTTGCTCTGTGCTTTTACCTATCTGGTGGCAGTGGACTTACTTATGCTAAGGTAACTGTGAGCTATGTACTTGGGTACTCCATTGCTGGTTTTATTGGTGGTTTCTTACTGGAGTTACTCAGTTTTCGTAGCTTTGTAGTACTGATTACAATGCTCAATCTGGTTGCATCTCTACTACTGATTTATGTAACTAAGGAAGTTAGGTTACGTTACTCAGCATGCACTACTCTACATACTGTTATTGCTCTACGTGGTGAGTTAACTGTAGTGCTTGTACTTGGTCTTGCTGGTAGTGAGTTACTGTGGAGTGGTTACGCTAGGATACTCAAATATATTGTACCGAATCCGAAGCTGTACTGTCTAGTCTACTCAGGTCTTCCACCTCTGCTCTTAAGCATTGTGAGACCTGCTGCTGGATACTTTGTTGATAGGTATGGTTCTACTTATGTGCTTGAACTAACGATACTTAGCTATCTAGCCCTAACAGTTGTAACTGCTCTAACTTGGTACAGCTATCCTTTAGTAGCTTTGTTGCTATGGTTTGTACCTCTGAGTACGTTCTTCGAGGTTTCTTCATTTACCTTACTCTCTAGAGTGTATGGTACTGTAAATCAGGCTATTGCTATGTCGAGGTATTACTATGCCTACGGTATTGCTGGATTTATAGTGCTTTTAGCTTTAGGAGTTAGCTCGAATATAGACGATGTTCTACTGGTGTCAGCAATTATATACGGTCTTGCTGCTACAGTACTCTATCTATCTATGAGGTATTGGAGGTATAGGTATTGAGTGGGGGGAGAGAAAAAGATGCGTCAAAGATGCGTCTAAGAGCTTGCAGGTACTACTGTTCCTGCCATTGTAGGTCCTGTGCCTAGTGCTGTTGGTACTACTATTCTCCTCTTGTAGTTGCGCTTGTTTCTTCTTCTTGGACCTAGGTTCTTCTTTGGCTTAGGTGGTATCTTTGGTGTTGCATTCCTCACCTTACCTGCCTTTGTTAGTGATCCGTGGCTTGGCATATATATCTACCTCATAGTAAGCTTGATCTACTAACCGAAATCTGACTTAATTTAATAAACTTTGCCTTTAAGTTCTTTCCTTGCGCTGTACTTCTAGCTCAATCGTCTTAATCTCGTACTCAGTCATTACTGTACATGTTCTACTATTTGCCGTACTTTCAATGGTTTTTATAGGTTCTTCAAGTAGGTTAAGTTCCTTAGCACTTACTAGTGAGAAGTTGTTTAGGAGCTTGATCTCTACATTTGTTTTACGGTCGTAGGGATTGACTAATCTAATTACGATAGTATCTCTGTCTTCAGAGAGCTTTAGTGTAGGTACCTGTATGTTGGTGGGTTCTACCTTGAGCGTAGCTATTTTGATTACTTCTCCTGTTCCTAAGTAAATGTGCGTAATGGGTTCTTTTGTTAGATTTTCAGCTACTATCGGTACCTCTCCTTCTTCGTAGTTACCTCTATGTGGATATAGGTAGTACGTTACTATATGCCTCTCCTGTTCAACTACATTCTGAGCTTCAAGTTTTTCTCTAGTCCATGGTGTTTTCCAGCCATCTGGTGGATATCTAGGTGCTCTCAGTATGGTTAATCTAAGGGTCTGTGCCATTAGGTCGTAGCTGAATCTAGTACTGCAGATTACTGCTAGTCCCTTCTCACCATCACTATAGTCAATCCAGGTATTGAATGGTGCTTCCCACTTAGCTCTATCGTATAGTGTTGAGTATGGTGATGCTGGATTCCTCCTC
>CAZYGV010000161.1:0-2924 GCA_964647155.1 uncultured Thermoproteales archaeon
ACCCAGTGCTGAGATACCTTACCTTAATTATTTTATCTTGGAGCTTATGATTTCTCTTCGGTGTATATTTATGGTTATTGTAAAGTGTTTTAATCGTGTAGGTATATCGTATCCCATGACGATGCTTCTAATTACTGTGATAGCTATCGCAGCTACCGTGATAGCTGGTTACTTCTTCTACCATGTTGCTCAGGTAACAGCTAAACAACCGTTAGCTATGGTTCTTGGTACACCTGTTGTAATAAATGATGTTCTCTACATAACACTCAAGAATGTAGGTACTGCTGATTTGGAGATCTATGGCTTTGTTGGTGTGGGTGGGATCTCAGGTACGGTCAATGAGGTCATTAAGCCAGGTGAAGTTAAGACCCTGGAAATATCTCTAAGTGGTGAGATCACAGGTTCTGTAGTTAAGGGGGTGCTCAAGACAAATGCAGGTGAGATAGCGATTACTGCTCAAGTGATTTCCTGAGGTATAATCCATGGTGTTTTTCAAGGGTCAGGTCCTACTTCTTGCTGTGCTAATACTAGCCTCTGTACTCCTAGTAGCATACTCACTATTAATTAGAGTACAGTATCCAGTAATCATCTTGAGAGATTTACCTGTAGGTCAGGTAATTGTTGTAGTACGTTCTGCTGTAGCTGATTCTGGTGAACTTAGCTACGATACCTTAGATAAACAGTTGAGAATCTACGTAAGTGCCTTGAGGAGAGTAGCATACATCTATGGTCTAGATCCTAGACTTCAGCATCTAAACTACACACTGTACTTAAGTAGATCGACTAACTACTTCAACATTACTGTTGTGACTAATTTACCTCTCATAGTGAATTTTTACTACAACTGTGTTGGGATTGGATATGGAATTACAGAGTTCATAGAGTACAGGGAGTTCCTCATAACATACATTCACAGGTACCTGACACCTAGTACACGGATAGTAGTCTTTCCAATCCTTAGAGATAGACTTGGTATTGCACATCTTAAGTACCTAGGTAACGGTACGTGGATACTCTACATACCATTGACCTACAACAACTACACTCTCATTGATGAGTATGGAATTAAGCTTGAGGTGTTGAGTACGTGAGTACCCAACAGCTTCTCTTCACCATCATCACAGCTGTGACAATTGCTGTAGTAGCGTTATCTTGGAATGTTAGCTGTCCAAGTGATGTAGAGTATAGTGTTAAGGTGTTGATTGCTGAAATCTACAGAGTTAGCGAGCTAGGTTACGGTAGTAGTAAGGTCTTAGTACTTTACTTTAGCAAATCCGTTATTATCAAGAATTCAGTGATGATACTTCCTCACTCTCTTTTCATTGTACTACCACAGGGAATGAGGTACCTAGATACGGAGTATACTGTAGTTGAGCTACCTGTCGTTACACGTAATGTGCTTGAACTACATGGGTTAGTGATTATTCAGCTACGTTGTCTTGAACAAGGACTTGTTGAGGTACGTGAAGTGAGGTGGTAATGTGTCAACTCACTTACTAATTCTATTGACATTACTTGTTTGTGCTCTTGTAGCATTATCTGCTGGTCTTCACGTAGTCACTACACTTCGCTCAAAGGTAATGTACTGCGATGTCCCTAATCTCGAGTACTTGCTCAAACTTCATCAAATGCTTGAAGGTAATGTCCATGAGCTACGTCTAGGATACACGTTATGGGCTGAAATTCATAATGCTACTCTGGTAATTTCAGCAGGAAATTTGACAATACTACGTGAGATATCTTACGTGAGATTGGTCTTCAGACATAGTTACCCGATTAGGAGCATAGAGGGATCAGTATGGTTCCTGAGATCGAACTCAACAAGTACATACCTTGAATCGAGCATTCAAGTGCTTACCCTAGGTAATGATCTCTACCTCAAATACTACTCAACTACTGCTGGACAACATACGTATTTACTCCTTCGTGAGAAATTGAAGGTTACCTACTTGCTCTATACCAATTCAGATCTAGTGATTAAGTTGCTCAAAGATAGTGGTGAAGTGCAGATGTGGCGCTTTGGTCCTGGTTACTGGAGAGTTCACGTATATGAGGTACGTATTGAGTAAGGTGATTGACCTATGGACTTGTTTAAAGTACTTCGTGAGAGATTGAGGTGTTACGTAAGGTGTAGATGCGTCAATGCTATGTACTGTGAAGTCGCTAGAGTACACAAGCTTGCTGTACTTGGTAAGTGTGATCTACTTGATGGAACTTCATTCGCTGATATCTGTCATGAGCTAGAGCGTATCCTCAATACTGAGCATAGTGGAGGTGAGGATTCTGAGTAGTGGATTGGCAGTAGCCTTCTACTCTGGTTCGCGTGGAGGTACTGGTAAGACCACGCTATCTCTCCTCACTAGTCTCCTCATATCAGCAATTGAGGTACCTAGGAGATTAAGTGTCCTATTCATAGATCTAGGCTACGAGGTTAACTCAGCAACCTACATACTATTTTCGAGAATTGTACCCCCAACATATGTTGACCTTGTTAAGGCTGATGAAGTAGATCTCTGTGAGTACAGAATTAACCTCAATGGTAAGGAATCTAGACTATACTTCGTATCCTGTAGCGACGTACTAGTTACAGACGACGTACTACTGAAGCTACGTCACGTACTTCCAGTACTGAAGAAGGAATTCGACTTAGTAGTTCTCGACTTCCCCTCCTCAGTCAGTAAGTACCACCATGAGCTAGCTACGTCATGTGATGTAGTTGTCCTAGTTAGTGATTGTTCAGAACTCACAGTGAAGTACGTAACTAAACTCCCGATACCTGGAGATAGGTATGTAGTTGCTGTTCTCAATAAGTACAGGAAGGAATTTCTCGACCTAAAGCTTAAGCTAGGTGAGGTCTTTCCTGTAGTCTACACAGTGTCCTTTGAGAGTAGTCTAGAGTTACTAGGTCAAGGCCTACAGTACTT
>CAZYGV010000162.1:0-2915 GCA_964647155.1 uncultured Thermoproteales archaeon
ACCTTATCCCTATGAGAGTAGTTCAATAGCTGAAATCAGAAAGATGATCTGGGAAAGTAGGGACTATGCGAAAGCACTTACCCTACTACCAAAGAGGTATGATGTTGAGAGATTAGTTCTAGAGCACTTATCCAAATACCCTAGAGACTTTGTCGGCGCTCTACGTAGATTACCGAGAAACCTACTGGTACTATTCATCGAAGCATACAAGCATACTTATTCAATAAGGTACTAAGCAGAAGATTAGAACGAGGATTGCCAATCAGTAGACCCGTTAAAGGTGATTTTGTAGCTCTACTAGATCCTCACGGATTCCCAACCAAATCCTTGGTGAAGGTAACGGATAGCAATAAGGATAAGGTCTTTGAGCTGATTAGAGATGGTAAAGCAACTCTGGTACTAAATGTATTTGGTTACAATACCATACTCGCAGATGGAGAACCAGGTGAAGTTGAGCGAGAAGTGCTTAAGGAAGAAGAGCTAAGCCTCGAAGACTTCAAGATCAAGTCCATGCCTGAACTCTCATCGAGAGGGACCATTAGGCCAGCTTCGACACAAATACTCAACTTTAAGTTCGAAATTAAGGAGGATGAACTGCATCCAGGGTACCGACAGGTTGTGGTAGAGTTTATACTTCGTAGAGGTAACTATGCTACCGTACTCCTTAGAGAGATCATGAAGCCGAGAAATGTTGTGGAGGCTGGCTACTAATGGACTTAGCTGAGGTAATTAGGCAATTTCGCTTGACATACTTTCTGCTAAAGGGTCTGCTGAACCTAGCTAAGAGTAATGTGATTATAACACACAGAGATGTTGATGGTGTTATTGCAGGTGCTCTCTTACTCAGATACTTCGGAGACTGTGAAGTAATATTTGCTGGACCTCGAGACATTGATCGTGTACTTCGTATCGTTAGCTTATGGAGAGGAGAGAGGTATAATATAGCTATTTCAGACATATCACTCAACAGAGGTAAAGCGAGTACCATAGTATCCTCACTAGCAAGTTTAAAGAGAAGAGGATGTAGAATTTACTGGTTTGATCATCATACATGGCCTGAGGACATTCTCGCTACGATCTTTCCCTATGTTGATAAGCTATGTATTGAAAGAGCACCTAGTGCTGCCTCCGTAGTAGCTAAGTATCTTAATCTAGTGAATGAGTACACAAAAGAACTCATTGAGATAGCGAATGATGCAGATACAGCGCGATACAAACTGGAGCTATCACATATCTACAGGAGACTAACTCAGAGGCATAGAACTAGGATTAAGTTGTTGAAAGCATTAGCTAGAGGCATTAAGCTAACTAGTGAATTACTTGAAGAGGCTAGGAAGATCGAAGCTAGAGAACGTAAGGTACTTGATGATATAGCTAAGTTCATAGAGGTATACACAACTAAAGGAGGTAGAAAGTTTATTGTAATTGACCTTAGAGGTACAGGTATTAGAGGAGCAGGTATTTTAGTAAAAGATTTCTGTGAGAAGTATAGTGCTGACTTTGCTGTGGTAGTGTATCGAGATGATTCGGTATCTCTCTACGCAGGTAGAGCTAAAGATATCAATTTACTACCAGTAGTCTGGAGGTTTGGAGGTGGTGGGCACCCAGTAGCATGTGGATGCACTTTGAAGCTACCCCTCAGAGATAGATTGATGGCCATGATAGCTAAAATCTTTAAGAGAAGGTACTATCCTCAGAAAATACTTGAGTTAATTAATTACGCAAGGGAGGTCCTTTAGACCTAACTTAAGCTATAGCGTCTCTTAGTCTCTTCACTAACCATTCCCTGTCGAGAGCTAATAATAGTGGAGCTAATCGAGGACCAAAGGGTTTACCGAGAAGTACTAGGTATACGGCTTGAAATACCTTAGGTGCTTCAATACCTAGATCACTAGCTATCCTGAACACCCTATTTTGAAGCTCTACTTCGCTTAGCTCCTCAGTCTCAAGTACATCAGCTAACTCCTTAAGTGCTCGTCTCTGCTCAGGGCTAAGGCTCTTCTTAATGAAAGCAGGAACCTCGGGACAGATACTGAATTTCATTCTATCTGGTGCATATTTCCTAACCCAGTTGCTTGCCATGTGCAGTCTCCTCTTGATATCCTTCACATCCTCTTCATCTAGCTCAGGCTTATCGTAGTACCTCTTCGCAAAGTCTATAGCCTTCATCAACACCTTATCCTCACCAAGCAAATCACCTAGCTGAACTAGGTACACAGCTAACCTATACGGTACTCTAGCAGGTTTTCTTCTTAATCGCCACTCTGGAACACATAACGGGTACACTACTCTAGCTTTAAACTCATCAGCTTCAGAACGAGGCTTTTCAAGACCAAAGTAAATCCTCTCTACAGCATCGAAGCTATCTACTAGATTAGGAATCTTTTCAGGTACAAAGTCAATGTGCCTCATTGGATCTGTAGACAGTACCAAAAACCTAAGGACTTCAGGTGGAGCAACTTCAAGCCACTCTCTCGGAGTAAACGTTATTCCCTTATGTGTCTTCATAGCCTTACCACCAAAGGTAAACCACTCGTAAGGTACCTTCACAGGTCCCTCATACTCAAAGACCTCTCTACATATCTCTAATGCCATATCGTATGCTCCACCACGTACACAGTGATCCTTCCCAGCTGGTTCACAAGTAACCTTAAAGATAAACCACTTAGCAGCCCAATCAATTCTCCAACTCAACTTAACTCTAGCACTTGAAAGAGGTACCCAATCACTGTAGCCACAGCTGTTACATCTGAAGTACACTTTATCAGACTCTAGATCATAATCTATGACCCTATTCGGTTTAACCTCACCTGCTATCTTCGGTGCCAACATACCACATCTAGGACATACAACCATTACAGGACTCCACTCCCCAACAACAATCTCCCTATCCAGCTTAGCTACCTCAGCTAAGT
>CAZYGV010000163.1:0-2896 GCA_964647155.1 uncultured Thermoproteales archaeon
CTGCTAGGAAGGCTGAGTTATTCATCGACTACTACCTAGATGATTCGTTTTTTGATTCACTCAATCAGAGAGTTTTACCTCCAAAGTACATTGTCGAGAAAGCTCTTCGTGAGAGATTAGTTGTCGTTGATTTAAGTAGGGATAGGGAGCTTGCTATCAAACAGGCTATAGTTAGGGATGTTATGGAGGAGGTATGGAGGTTGGTGAAGGAGTATCAAAGGCCTGTCAAGGTGGGTATTGTCATTGATGAAGCACAGAACTATGTATCTGAGGAGTGGAGTATCTGTGGTGATGTAATTGAGACAACTGTTAGGGAGGGTAGGAAGTGGCAGTACTTCGTAATTCTTGCTAGTCAGCGAGTTGCTAGAGATATTCGACCATCAGTTAGAGCTAACTTAGGTACAGTATTCTTCTCAAGGTTACAGGCAACTGGAGATCTTCGTGAATTAGGTGGTTACCTTGATCTTGGTGGTGTTAGTGAGGCATCACTAGCTCAGTTGGGTACTAGAGAATTTTTCGTTGCTGGTCTTATGAATCCGCTACGTAGACCTATACTCATTAAGGTGCGGGAGGTGAGTTAGAGTGAGTTATGACTATGAGGAGATTACGATACCGAATGGTAGAGTTGATAGGATTGATTTCTGGATTTCACCACCTGTACTTTACTCGGTAATTCGTACAGTTGATAGGTTAAGTCACTACCTTTCAGCTAGGTCAGTTCAAGTTCTTTCTGTTGTAGAGAGGATAAGGGATAGAGTTGAGATTGAGGAGATTAGGACTGATGTGAGATCTGATTTAGTTACTGTAGCTATAGACTCGACCTATACTATACCATATCTGGAACTAATTGGTGGTAACTTGGCTATTGTTGCTGCTGGATTCGTGAGGTATCCAGCATTGAAGAAAGGTATCAATAGTTATGCAACAGCAACCATTGTACTGGATGATGAGGTTCAGAACTTTGAGAACTATGTCAGTAAGATTGCTCAGTACATGGAGAGGAAAGTGTTGCACAAATTATTGAGGAAGTTAGAAAGAGGCTATAGATTTGACCTAGTTGCTATTGATGGTAGTATTCTCCCAGCTCCTTTACCTTTTGCATTACCAAGTGGTATTAAGGGGAGGAGTGAGAGTAAGGTTGGTAAGGTGTTGTCCAAGAGCTTTCTCCTAATGAAGGAGATCATTAAGTTAGCTAGAAAACACAATGTTGCTATAGTTGGTATCATTAAGAGAGTTAGAACAAGGTTTTTCTCAGTTATTCTTGGTGAGAAAGCTCCAGTAAATGATAAGGTAATTGCCTCCTTAATACTGAAGCCAAGTACCTACTTAGTACTTGGTAAATTGGGTAATATAGTTAGGGAGTATGTGAAGTACGTAAGGGGTCTGTCCTTGAGAGAAGTAGATGAAGTTAGGGATGTTCTTCCAGAAGTCAATGACATAGATATTGTTTTCTACCGATCATCTAGGAGTCTCTATATGCAGAGCACCAAAGTTGAGGTACTGAACTTCAGCAATATAGACCTTCGTGACATAATTAGCTATCTCTGCATTCATACGACACATACTGGCGTACCTCACTTCATGGACATGGTGGATACGTACATTAGGTGTGAGTCTAGGGTCTTACCCCATGTACAGCAAATTCTTGAAAGCAAGGTAATTGAGAAGGGTGGATTATCCATACTAACTGGATTCACAAATCCACAAAAGATGTACCTATATCGCGATCAAGTTCATTCAAGGTAACTACTTTGGTACATGTGTGTAAGTTTCTTTCCTCTCCTCATGTAGTCTATGCAGTAGGAGACGAACCTTTTTCGCTATGATGTCGGTCTTAGTTATTATGCCAACAATCTTACCCCTATCAGCAACCAAGACTGCTGGTACACCTTGTGATAATATCTTGACTACGACATCGATTCTCTCATTAATACTAACTATCGGAAGAGCATCAGACATTATCTTCTCAACTGGTTCTTTGAGGATTGTATCACCTTCTCTAATTAATGCTCTCAATACATCATCCTCCTTAATGGTTCCAATAACCCTGTCATTCTTTATGACAGGTAGTTGAGAAAAGCCATGTTTCCACATAAGTTTGATAGCCTTCTCAACACTATCCTCTGGTTGAACGTACACAACAGGAGAGTTCATTACGTCACCTGCTCTTGTACCTTCAGCAATACTCTCCTCCAGTACCTTCAGTATTCTCCTCAATGTTGAGAGACGAGGGTCGACAGTACCAGCTTCAATCCTAGCTATTAGAGATTGACTTACACAAGCTCTCTTAGCTAGCTCCCTCTGTGTTAACCCAGCCTTTTTACGTAGAAGTTTTATGTCTTCGGGTGTTGGTAGAAAGGACATGTAGTAGCCCGAGTATAGTTTATCATTGAGGATTTTAAAAAATCTGATTTAGGCAGGATATGCTATTCGAGAGACCTAAGGATGCTTTACTTGAGGTACTACGTGAGGAGGGTTTCTTCTCAGTAGCTTGTCATGTGAGAGGTGTTGTGAAGAGGCCTAGAGAGGACCCATTTCAGGATCTTGCTGTTGCTCTTCTCCTCGGTAAGGGGGTTCTTACCGAAAGACGTGAAGGTGATTTACCGAGAGGTGTTGTCTACCGTGAGGGCGTATTCAAGTTCTTGGGTGGTCCTGGAGGTGAATACCCTGATGTGGTCTTTAGAAAGGTAGGTAGTGGTTGTAGACACGTACTAGAGAAGGTAGCTCTTGAAAGGTTGCTATCTAGGTTTCCTCTCATAGTGATTGACTTATCTCTCTGGGAACGACATACAGAAGGTGAGAAATCTAGACTCATACAGCAATTAGCTTCCTCACTTAGCATAGTTAGAGCATTTCTCTGGGATCAACATCTCGTACTTACGTGTACTTACCCATC
>CAZYGV010000164.1:0-2878 GCA_964647155.1 uncultured Thermoproteales archaeon
GCTCGTAACCTCTACCACGAATATACTCACCAAGTAACTTACCAACCTCGAACTCCCTATCAACAAAGCCAATACCTAGATCAGGAACAACGTAACTCTTAACACCCTCAATAGCAACACGTAAGTCAAGCTCCATAAAACCACCTAGAGGACGTAGCTGAAGTACTTCTCCACACTAGGTCTATCGAGGGCTTCTCTTCTCCTCTCTCTTTCCTTCCATTGCCTGTTTTCTCAATGCCTCACCCACCTTAATACAGGCGTAGATGTGGAGCTTCCAAGCTGCATCATACTCACCATACTCCTCAATTACTTTCCTAGCTATGTTCCTCAATTCAAGGGCCTCCTCAAGAGTTAACTCATCCTTATCCAGAAGTTCCTTCAATCTCCTCCACTCCTCCTTAGTAAGGGGATTCTGTAGTGCAAGCTCCATGACTCTCCTAGCTTCATTCCTCAACATAGATGCTTTCTCAGACTTCAACAATCCCTCAGCTGTTAAGTACTCAATGAAGAATTCCTGATAGTTCGTAAACGCTCTAGCAACTCTATCGACTCTACTCCTCAATGACTTAAATCCCTCCTCAAACCTCCTCTCTAAACCCTCAACTCTACCCTCTAGACCACCAATTCTCTTTTCCAAGAAATTGACCCTCTCCTCTAAAGTACCAATTCTCTTCTCTAGAACATCAATCCCCTTCTCCAAAGCACCAACCCTACTCTCCAAAACATCAAATCTCTTCTCAAGAGCTTCCATTCTCTTCTCAAGTCTTTCAAGTCCCTCATCAATTGACCTAAATCTAGCATCAATTTGAGCAAACCTAGCGTCTATTTGAGCAAATCTAGCATCAATAACCTCGAACCTCTCATCAATAACTCTGAATCTCTCATCAATTTGAGCGAACCTAGCATCTATCTGAGTAAACTTCCTACCTAACCAATATGCTAGTGTCGATATAGAAGCTACAATGGTTAACAGCTGTGCGATGGTAGCTATCAGCAGCTCCTGCAATTTAGAACCCCAACTCTAGTAGTTGAAAGACCATATTTAAGACTGATATCACGACCCTAATCACCAGGAATACTGAGGAGAGAGCAGTAGACAGATAATAGAACGATGAGTGAAACACATATTAACAACACCTACACACCAACAAGCATTCACATGACTTCCTACGAGGTCTCCTCAATGCAGTAAACCATACTCTTCGAGGTGCTTCTCCTCAATGCATTGGTGTGAAATTCCTGTACCTGCTAGAAGGTACATACTGTACCACACAATCATAGCTCCAATGCTCATTACCTGGTACATGCTACCACTCTACATGTTCATGACAGGGTACAGCGTACTCGAGGTAGGTATAGTGTTCACAGGAGTTCGTATAGCATCAATACCACTGACATACCTCATAGGTAAGGCCTTTGACCGAATACCAATTAGACATGGTCTAGCAATGATAGATGCACTAAGCAGTATAGCCTACGTACTCTATGGACTATCCTACGGATCAATAGCACCAATACTACTCTTCATAGGTATGTTGATTGAGGAATTAAGCACCATACTCTACCCACTTTACCAAGCTACTGAGAAGATCCTGTACCCCAAGGATAGACTTGAGGAAGTGCTCTCATGGCATATGAGATTACCTGAAATCTCACAACTCATAGGATTCCTAGTACTTGGGTACGTATTCGGCTACGTACTCACTAAACCGCATCACTATAGAGTATTCTTCATAGCTACGGGGTTTATGTCGGTACTCATGGTGATGTACATCCTGAAGGCACTACCTAGACTAGATGTAGAGGAGAGGTTAAGGATTGAGAAATTCACCTTTGAGGTCGATAGAGAATTCACGACAATACTAGTGATTGAAACCTTAACAGCACTCGCTTGGACCTTAACACCAGAATTCGTACTACTCAACTACGTAATCAATGTACTTGGTTTAACACTATTTGAAGTCATGATCGTTGAGGCATTCATATCCATAGGAGCTATATCAGCTACCTACATAACGGAGAGAATACCTAGAGAGTACAGGTACGTAGCAATAGCAGTGGGCTACACCATGGTAGCTACCTGGACACTACTAATGAGCATAAACCCACCATTCGCAGTGGTCGTGGTAGCACACTTCATAGCTAGATTCGGAGAGACCTTAGCATTCCCATTCTATAGATCATGGCTATTCAGTAAGGTACCAGCACACAAAGCAAGTAGCCTCCTAGCAGCAATAGCAAGCTACCGAAGACTAGTAGCAACAACAGCACCAGCAGTAGCAGGTTACCTAGCAAACATACACTCAACACTACCATACACCACAGCACTAGCACTCTACACAGCAACAGCAACACTAGTAATGACAAAACACCTAACAACACAACTCAGGAAGACAAATCGAAAGTAAGGAGAATTACTTCCTCCCACGAAGAACCTCCAAAATCTCCCTCAAAACCTCATACTCCCTACCCAACTTAGCAGAGACATCACTCAACCTCCTAGATAAGTCACTCCACACAAGCAATAGATCTCGCTTTGAAACACCCTGAAATAAAGTAAATAACGACAATAATGTACCTAGTACCGAAACCACAGTACCAACACCAACAACCTCAAGAGAAGAACACAGTAAAATAATCAAGAGACCAACAATGAATAGAGCAACACCAATGAAGAAACCAATCCAGCACTCAACAAACATCTCAACACCAAACAACATAAGACCCCTAATAAGGTCACTAACTAAATCAATAACCCAAACAACCAAAGTACTGAAGATACAGAGGAGAACAATGTAATAGATAGAGCAGTCAGATACCTAGAGCAGTAAAGTAGAGAAGAACAACAGAAACGAAGTACAGATACGTAGTACAGAGG